>CALFOL010000051.1 GCA_937919915.1 uncultured Planctomycetaceae bacterium | reverse complement strand
GGTCCCGAAGACGACCTTCAAAGTGGAAGAAAAAATCCGGGTTACCAACATGGGCGTATCGTCTGGTTGTCGGGTCGACGTCAGTGATCATCTTGCTGGTGATAGCGGCATTGGTCAGACCATTGATTTCTACTTTCCTGCCAGAGCAACCTGTTCCCCAGCCGGAAACCATATTTTCGAATCCTGTTGAAACGTCGAAGGCCAGTGAGACGGGGACTGAGGATTCAGATGTTCCTGGTGATCCATCTCCTGACGAAACTGGCGATGAGTCGGAAGACGATCCACAGCGCCGACGGTCGGGGTCCGATGGGGCCGCTGGTCTATCGGTGCGTGAGCGACTGTTGCTACATGACGTAAACGAAGACGGTCAATTGACACGAGAAGAACTTGAGAGTCGGCGAATCCCTGAGAGTGGGCCGTTGCGACGATTGATCGACAACTTTGACAAGTTTGATCTGGAGCCTCGTGACGGAATCCTGGACAGCAACGAAATTGAGAAAGTGACGCAGGTTCTTGTCCGACCTGCGGCGAGTAATTTTCGGGGGAAGTGATTCGTACAGGTGGTCGCGATTGGAAGCTGCGACAGGTAGCGGCCTCTATTCGTTGCCCCGCGACCGAAATTTCTCGGCGCTGTCCTACGACTGTGTTGCCGAGCAAATCGCCCCAGATCCAGCCCTTGAATTGTCGGGCAACAGCGGTAGATTGGCTACGTCGACGCTTGGTCCTTGAATTTGGGCGTTCGATTGTAGCCGAGTTTTGGATCATTTGACCTGTGCTCCACGATCATCTCAATTTCCATTCGCCTCACTTCTGTGTCAGTAGCCGTTTCTGACTCCCACAAGATTTGTTTGCGTACCGTGTAGTCACGGCGAACATCATTGGGAAGTGTGGCAAAATCCGCATTGACGATGTCGATATCCGGGCTCCCGAAATATCGATAGCTACCAAACAGGTCCATACCGATGTAGATCTTACCGGTCGGATATGTGAGTTTGTAAACCTGTTTCATGTCCCCTGTGTTCTGCAAGAATTAACCTGTCGCAATCAATATTCCCCGAAGATACACGAAGCCGTTGGACACCGCCAAGTTCTCGCCTCCGGCTCAACGTTAAACGAGGTGGCCCCGGCAAGTCTGAACCGAGACTCACTCTAGTCTACTCGCCCAGGACTCGCGAACCGATGATTCGGCCAAACGCCCGGACGAAGCCAAGATCCAAGTGAAGTCGAAATCGCATGCCCTTGTCAGTCGGACGGAAGTCGGCTTGAATGCGATCTTCCCCTTCAGCCAGTGTCTCCAGAATGATCTGGTTGTTGGCATCCCGACGTTTTCGCCATTCGCCACGTCTGTTGCCGGATGCTTCCGGCCGAAATCCGTCCCCTTCTCCCGTGCCGGGTGTTTTGCCCTTCGCTTTTTCTGGCGCACCAGCTTTTGTGACCTTCTTTTCCTCCTCGACAGCCTTATCTTCTCGGGCCTCTCGGCTTGCTGCTTCGGCTCCGGCAATGAGGTCTTTTAACTGCGTGAAGTTGACGACCACTCGCACCGAGGCAGGTTGTTCTCGATCAACTGGGTTTTCGTAGGCAGCTTCCAGGGCATCCATGACACCCTTCAAGGTATCAAACGAGGCGTCGCCTCCGACACAGGCCCAGGCTGTTCTCGTCCCGCAACCGACAGAGATTCCAGGTCCTGACCCGAGCAGTTCGATGGCTCCTGCATCCGGATTGTTGAATTCGATGCGGTGGAATGAAATTCCCGCGTGTTCGTTTGCGCCGATCTCAATTTCGCCGATATCTTCCATTCCCTGAACTCGCATCAGCAAGTCCTGCAGACCGGCACCGATCGCTTCCCCATCTTCTATCCGCAGTCCACCAATCACGGCAAGCTTGTCGTCTGAGTCTTTATAGAATTGAGCGAACAGATCCAGGTGGCCGCCCTGTACTGTTTTTCGAACAGCTGTCAGGGCGTGAAACAGCGGGCTGCTTTCGTCAGGAATCGGCCCCAGATCGGCTTCTTCGACCCTCATTGCGACCCAGGCTTTAGCTGCCTCGACACTCTCCGCCAAATGCTCCTTGTCTCGATCAGCAATGACTGCGGAATAGGACACTGAGACCGGGGTTTGGTCGTCGATGAGCGGTGTGAAGTAACTGCCTTTCGTCGATGACAGAAAAATGTCCTTCAACAGGTCTGAGGCATCGCGGGCATCGAGTACGAAATCGAGATCAGCTCCTCGGCCTTCGCGGTCAACATTCACTCCCAGCGTCATTCGCTGAGTGTCTCGAAATATCATCTGCAGGGCGGCGATATCACGCTGCTGCCATGCATCGCGAACTCCGTAGGCAGCATCTGGTTCGTCGTCACGCTGCTGGTGCTGTGTTGAAAGCATTGACGAGATCATACCAAGCAGCAAATCTCGCGTTGGCTTGGGAATTGCTTCGACGTCCAGCGTCAATGCCATATCGAATTGACGCGTCAGCGCTGCAGAAAATCCCGACGGTGCCGGCAGTTCTCGATCGAACGCTGGATCCGGGTTCATTATCGGCAATTGAAGAAACGCGTAGTCATTCTGAATTCGAATTTGCACGTTGCCTCGTGGTGCGATCAATTCGTAGCGGCCTTCTTCTCCCGTTTCCTGACGCATAATGGCCTGACGCGATTGCATCAGTGCCGTGAATTCTTCAGTGCTCGAAATCGGCAGATAGGCCACAAATTCGAATGCCGGGGGCAGGACGCTGTCCAGAAACACCATCACGCCGGCAGACTGATCCCAGTTCAGCCCCTTAAGCCCGTTGACGTTGTCGTCGAGCACTTCCATCACGGCATCAATGGCGTCTGGGTACTCGGCGGTTTCGAACAGGAATTCGGCTTCCTCTTTCAGACGATTGACACTGGCAACATTCAGGACCACGAATGGCTTCTTGCCTGTCGAGAAGATCGGCTTGATCTCTTCTTCGTCCTTGCCAAGCGCCGCCGAGAAAGGGGTGACCACAGACAGGATGAGGATAAAGAGTAACGGCTTGCGGAAGCAGGACAGCATAGGAAAAATTCCAGTCGAGAGTGTCAACAAGTAGGGGCCGGGGATTTGTTTAATCTGATGCGCCAGAACAAAAAGCCTCACCTGCAACATTGGGTTAAACAGTTTAGATCAGACGTAAGCATTCGCTTATATGTTTTCGCACATGACGACCTGTGAATTGTCCTTGCCGTACACACTGGGCTATATTGAGATGTGCGATTATTTGTGGGCGGATGGTTATACCCGGTGGTCGTTCGTTAGCCGCTGGCAAATCTGAGATAGTCATTGTAGAAACTCAGAACAGTTGGCAAAGAGTCGAATGATCACTCCGAATTCCGGATTTTTCTCAGGGTTTCCCTGCTGGTGGAGCATTTTTTATGGCGTTTCCTCAATTCGGAAAATTACGACTTTTGCCCGCGGTAACGTGGTTAGTTGGCTGTCCTGCTCTGCTGGCCTTTAGCCTGCTCACTGAGCGATTTCACGCGGGTTTGTGGTGGGAACTGTACTTCCTGGCCGTTACCGTGATGAGCCCTGTCGCGTTTGCAGCTTATGGCTGGGATAAGTGGAAAGCGAAACGCGAAACGTCCCGCATTGCCGAGAAAACGCTGCATTTGTTGGCCGTTCTGGGGGGCTGGCCGGGTGCGGTTCTGGGGCAAACGTGGTTTCGACACAAGACGATCAAGCCCGTTTTTCGCGCGATTTTGATCGGTATTTCACTGTCGCATATCGGATTAGTGACGGCCACCGGGTACGCGCGGCTGTTCGGCAGCTGATTGGTGGTCTGCCGGCTTCGGAGAGAAAACGGTGACGGACGGATGGTTGGCAACGGTGTTTTCCGCCGATCCCGGCGGATGTCTTTGGCGAAATCTGCCGTGACCAAGGTACCAACGCGAAGTTTCCGCTGATGACTGTGGGGGGTGATCGCAGTCCGGCCATTTTCCGGTGTTCTGACACCTAATCACGTGTTGCTGCTGGTTCGGGACAGAGTTACAAACGCAGCGTCTATCGCCGCGCGAAGCTTCGTGCGGTGCATGGACTTGTGACTCGCTCATTCCGATTCAGAGGAACGTCATGACGAACGTTCGTTGCATTGCCCGCCAGATTCCCCTGCCATCATCACTCCAGCTGGTGTGCAGTCAGAAGATGCGCGATGAAGTTCACCGAAGGCGATTGCGCGCAAAGTTGCTCGCATCACAGATTGTGATGGTGGTGGTGACTGCGTGTTTCGTAATCTGTGGCACAACGCACGCTCAGGAGGACAGCTACACATTCGGTAGAACGTCTGTGGGAACTGCACCTTCCGGATCAGCTGGTGGAACGATGGTGGACATCAACCGCAACGGTATGGGGTTCAGCGCTCGGATGGGACATGAAGCTGGCCATACGGTCGGTCGCGAAGATTCTGCTTCGCTGTTTCAGTTGTCTCCTTTCATGAACATCGGCAACGGCTTTGCCTTCGGCGATTCCCGTTTAACGTACACCAACGAGGGCGGACTTGCCTGGAGCTTCGGTGGCGGGTATCGACATTACGTCACGGCGTGGGATGCGGTGATCGGTGGCTATGGTTACGCTGATCGCGATGAAACCACAGGAGCTCACTTTAAGCAGTGGAGCTTCGGCGGCGAAATTCTGGCCAACAACTGGGAAGCTCGCGCAAACTGGTATGAGCCGTACGGTGATACTTCGACGCAGACCGGATCAAGAACCGCCCCCAATAGTCAGGCGTTTTCCGGCAACCAATTGCTGTTTGATCGGGTTGACACCTTTTCAGAAGCATTAAAGGGTCTCGACGCAGAAATTGGATTTCTGTTGCCTGGAAAATTTGCAGAACGTTTTGATATCCGCGGCTTCGGCGGCGGCTATTGGTACGAAGGGGTCGGAGTCGATGGCTTCACCGGATTCAGCACGCGGCTACAAGCTGACGTGGGCAATTGGCTGGAACTCGGCCTGAAGTTGACCGATGACGAAGTTTTTCACACCAACGTGGCTTTCAGTGCGACTGTGCATTTCGGTGGATTCAGCAGTTCAGAACATACAAGTCGTTCGGCAATGCAGCGGATGGCAGAACCAGTGCGAAGAAATCTAACTATCGCCTCGACGGTGTCCGATGTCGTGACTGGCCAGCAGGTTGCCCAGGGGCTTGATGGTATGGATCTTGCGATTGTTCACGTCGATTCCGCCGCCACAGTCAGCGGTGATGGAACCTTCGAAAGACCATTCCGACAGCTATCTGAGGGCCTGGGATTTTCGTCCGGAACTCCCTTACAACCCGCTGACATCGTTTTCGTGCATGCTGGCAGTGTGTTTAGCACGCCGTCCGAGAACACTGTCGTGCTGAATTCTGCGCAGAGCCTGTTCGGAGAAGGCTTCATTCCTCATCCCGTACAGCCTCGAAATGCAATCAACACGATCAACGTCGCAGGCGTTGGCAACCTGGCGTTGCCGTCATCGCAGAAATTTATCGACGACCCAACTTTGTTGCGACCAATGCTGGTGGGGTCAGCTGATCCTGCAGTGACACTCGGCAACAATAGCCGCATGGGTGGGTTCATCATCAACAACGCCGCTGGTTCTGCAGTGGTGGGCACAGGTGTTTCGGACGTATTCCTAAGCGATCTGTTGATTAACACAGCGGGTGGAGACGGCGTCGCGCTGACAAACCCGACCGGGATTATCAGCCTGGTCAACACGGAAATTCAGAACACCGGTGGCAATGCCTTCCAGATTATCGGTGGCAATGCCCAGGTGACGTACCGTTCCACGAGTACCACTCTGGACCCGTCGTTTAGCGCTATTACCAATTCTGCCGGCGCGGCAGTATTGATTGACCAGACATCAGGTGGTTTCGTTAACATGACTGGAACCACGATTGACGATACGGGCGGCACCGGCATCATGATCGGTTCTGCGACCACAAACACAGCTGGCAGCGTGACGATCGACAACGCTCTAATCGCGAACAGTTCGGCGACTGGCATCAGCATTCAAAACGCATCCGGGGTTTATCGCTTCCGGGATACACTGAGAGACGCGACCCAGGTTAACGGCACTGCTCAACAGGGCATCCTGATTGATAATGTGACGGGGCAGGTGAGTTTCGAAGGGATCGACATTGATGCGTCTGGGACAGAGGGGATTCAAATCAGCAATCTCGCAGGGCAGGTCGACGTGTTCGGCGATATTGATATCGCTGCCCCGGCAGGCAACAGTCCACTGGTGAGCGTCACGGGATCACTGATCGGCAGCATCATCAATTTCAGCGGCAATAATAACAATTTCGACGGTGGAACCGGAGGTGGTACCGGAATGTTGTTCTCGAATAACCCAGCAGGCAGTACGTTTGTCGCCTCCGGACAGACCGTCGTTTCTGGCGGAGTCGGACGCGGCGTGGACATCGACACGAATAATTCGACGGTTCAGTTTGGAAATGTTTCAAACGGTACGCTTTCAGGGCTTACCGTTCTGCAAACCGGAGCCACGGCACTCGAAGGGCTGCGAATTTCCAATTCTACAGGTCCTGCGACATTCAACGGCATTACGACTCTGCAACGGCAAACGATCGCTCCTGTGACCGGGACTCCGTTGGTGGATATCACTAACTCAACATCGCCAATCTTCTTCAACAACCTGGTGGTGACAGAGAGCTTTGGAAACATTGGCATCAACATGGTTGGAAACGGCCAGGGAGCAGAAGGCAACGGCCGAATTCTGATGAGCGACGTCAATGTTCTGACGAATGGCGGCACCGCTGTCTTTGGACTGGACAATCATTTGATTCAGACCCGTGCCGGAGACATTACCGCGATCGACGCACCAGCCATCGACATCGAAAACTCAGGAATCATGATCGATCTTGAACAGGTCAGTAGTTCGAATTCTCCGACCTACGGTATCCGCCTGGTAGATACGAACAAAGACGCAGTCAGCGGTCATCCGATCATTGCCAGAACGTTTACTGTCAGAGGCACACCGGTCGTTGGAACCCAGGTTGGGGCGACACCGTTCGGCGGTGTGATCGAAGACGCTGCCGCGGAAGGGATTCTGCTGCAGAATGCGGGCGAAGTCTCGTTGTCCTGGATGACGCTGGATAACAATCAGTTCGGGATCCGTGTGCTCAACGATCTGCAGGATATGGCGGGTGTGACGCGAGTTGATGACGACCAGTTCGTCCGTTTCCTGAACGGCGATATGATTGATTCGGTTGTACGAGGCATTGATGCGACCAACCTGACGCTGCTGGATGTTGAGGATTCCATCTTTACTGACAACGGAACGCTTCAGTCGATCTATGTGACGTATACACAGCGTCCCAACGATCCAACAACGACACGGTATAGTGAATTTCAGAATCGATTTGAGCCATTTATCGTCAACCTGCAGCGGAACGAGTTCTTTGATGACGTAGGGGACGCTGTCCTGATCGAAAATCAGACGACATCCGCCGCTCATGAGACACACATTGCAGTCAATGTCGAAGACAACGAATTCACACTGAATGCCAACTCGGGGCGCGGCTTTGCATTCGACTGGGATGGACCAGCCAACGTGACTGTCGACAACAATGCCTTCACCATGACAGGAGCTGGCATACCCGGAGTCCTTTTCGCAACAGGAATTTCCATCACCGCGACATCCAGCACAGACCTGCTGGAGCTGGACGTCACAAACAATCAGATTGGCCAGCTGTTTAACACGACGCAGCCCGGTGCCACCGGTCTGCACGTAGAAACAAGTGGTCAGGCTGAGATGCTGGTTGCCAACAACCAGTTCCGCCTGGATGGCTTGTCGAGTGTGGGTATGGAGTTTGACCTGGGAATCCTGAACACGATGGCCCTGACGGAGAACACGCTGGAGTTTCTGGGTGAAGGCGGCATCGGTGTCGACTTCATTGAAGTCGGTGCTCAGTCCAATTTCCTGATCCGTAATAACACGATCGACGTGGGGGATAACGTTGCTGCTGTGACGACGATCAACGGTATTCCAGTTCCCGGAAGCGTGGTTCTGAATGACCCGCCAGACGAAATTTCCATGATCTTCCGCAGAGCTCGCGGTGTGTTTACGATCAGCGGTACGGGCAACATCATGCGTGAGATCATCTTGCCAGGTAACGTGTTTGCCTTGACGCAGGGGCCGTTGTTCCCTGACTTCCGACGTGTTACACCAGTCGGTACGATCGAAGTGAACGGCCTGTTTGTTCCATAAACGGCCGGTTCGTCAGATCCACGCCGCAGCGGCCTTCACACCAATGCGGGCAAGCCTTACAATCCGGGCACGATGAGCACAGCTTCTCAGCAGGTTCCCAATTCGCTTGCTGAACTGTCTTCGTTGATTGGAGCTGCCGCCGGGTTTTCAGAGGTTCTACAGGCTCTGCATTCCGGAAACAGTGCCGCAATTGACGGAGCCTGGGGATCATCCTGCGCGCTCAGCGTGGCGGCGCTCGCGAATCATTGTCAAAACCATACGTTGTTGGTTGTCGTGCCGGGCGTTCGTGATATTGACGAATTCTTCGACCAGCTGGGAGACTTCATTTTTGAAGGTCCGGCGCTGCGAATTTTTCCAGCCTGGGAAACTCTGCCCGACGAACATGACGTGACCGATGCGGTGTTCGCAGCGAGGCTGGGGACTGTGCGGACGCTGAATGAGGCCGCAGTCAACAACAAGAGCGGGCCTGCCGCGGCACAAGCGACGTCTGATCCGTGGAGCTTTTCTGTTGACACTGGTCAGCCGTCTAACGTCGATGCGACTGAGTTGACGACACCGGATTCCTGCGGAATCATCGTGACGTGTCTACCGGCTCTGTTGCAGCCAGTGCCGGCTCGCAGGGACATCCAGGAAGCAACACGACGGATCGCGGTTGGTGATGAGCTGGCGCTGGAACCGTTAATGGACTGGCTGATTGAACGGAAATTCGAACGCGTGACTGCCGTTGAATTGCCCGGTGAGTTCTGTGTTCATGGTGGGATTCTGGACATTTTTCCGCCGACCGAATCGGATCCCGTTCGACTTGAATTGTTCGGCGACGAAGTGGAATCGATCCGAACATTCGACGTCGAAACCCAGCGCCGGCTGGCAGACCTGGATGCCGTGGCTCTCACTGCAACCAAGCCTGTTGCGCTGCCGGAAAAATCGCAGCCAGGCGACAGTCTGCGGCCTCACAACGCGATTGCGACAGCCACGGAATCGCTACTCGATTCTCTGCCTCCAAACACGATCGTCGTTTTTAATGATCTTGCTCAGGCGGTCAGTGAAGGCAAAATGTACCTGCAGCGACTAGCCAATCCGATTGGAATGTTCGGCGTCGACGCAACACTGGGGCGTTTAACGAACTTCCCGTCGGTTACGATCGACGCGCTTGGTGCGGACAGCTACGAAACCTCGTGTCACCTGAAGATCGAATCGGTTGATCGCTTCAGCAGCACCGGTCGCGATGCCCTGACAGATCTGGCCGAATCCCTGGGCCCTGACGACAAAGTTCTGCTGTCGTGTCACAATGAAGGCGAAAAGCAACGGCTGACTGAACTCATCGCGGAAACAGATGCGGCGGAAAGTCTTGATCTGGCCCGACGAGTGACCTTGTGTATTGGCCGACTCAGCAAGGGATTCCGCCTGGTCGAACGCGGCCTGGTTGTCATTAGTGACAACGAACTGTTTTCGCGTTCACAGGCTCGTCGAGTCAAATCCCGCCGACGTTCGGCAGACACTCGCGCGATTGACAATTTCCTGGACCTCAAAGATGGCGACCTCGTCGTCCATCTGACTCAGGGCATTGCCAAATATCGCGGCATGGCCCTGATGGACAAGGATGGCGAAAAAGCAGAACACCTGTTGCTGGAATTTCGCGATCAACTGATCGTGTATGTACCCGCAGGCTTGATTCATCTGGTACAGAAATACATCGGCCCGGCCAAGTCGATGCCCGAACTGTCAAAGTTCGGCGGCACATCATGGGAAAAGAAAAAGGGGAAAGTTGCGGAAGCCGTTACCGACATGGCGTCCGACATGCTGACGCTGCAGGCTGAGCGTAATTCGAAACCCGGCTTACAATCGAAGCCGGATTCTCAAATGCAGCAGGAGTTCGAGCAGGCGTTTCCGTTCACTGCGACAGTCGACCAGGTTTCAGCCATCGCTGATTTCAAAGAAGATATGGAACGCGGTCGCCCCATGGATCGGCTGATCTGTGGCGATGTGGGATTCGGAAAAACCGAAGTCGCCATGCGTGCCGTCTTTAAAGCTGTGGACAATGGTCGCCAGGTTGCCGTGCTGGTACCGACGACGGTGCTGGCAGAACAGCACTTCCGAACGTTCAGCCAGCGGATGGCAGAATTCCCCGTGAATATCGAAATGCTGTCGCGTTTTCGTAGTGCTGCAGAGCAAAAGAAGATTATCGAAAAGCTCGCCGCGGGCGAAATCGACATCGTAATCGGCACGCATCGTCTGGTGTCGAAAGACGTAAATTTCCACAACCTTGGGCTTCTCATAATCGACGAAGAACAGAAATTCGGGGTAAAGGTGAAGGATCGTTTGAAACACTTCCGCCTGGAAGTCGACATTCTGACGCTGACCGCCACGCCGATTCCTCGCACCCTGCACATGTCGCTGCTGGGCATTCGAGATATCAGCAGTCTGACGACTCCGCCGCGCGATCGCATGCCGATTGAAACTCGTGTGGGGCGTTTTGATGAATCTCTGGTTCGTAGTTCGATCATTCGAGAGCTCAACCGAGGCGGGCAGGTGTACTTTGTGCACAACCGTGTTCACGACATTCAGCTGATCGCCGCGCGGCTTCGACAGATCGTCCCGGAAGCAACGTTGACCATTGCTCATGGTCAAATGAGTCCTGATGAGCTGGAACTGGCGATGCTGGATTTTGTGGCCGGCAAAGCGGACATTCTGCTGGCAACGACGATCATAGAAAGCGGTTTGGATATCCCGAACGCGAACACGATGATCATTCACCAGGCGGACATCTATGGCCTGGCAGACCTGCATCAGTTGCGTGGCCGTGTTGGCCGAGACCGCCATCGAGCCTACTGTTATCTGATGTTGGAAGAAGGTCGCGTTGTCACAACAAAGGCGACGAAACGTCTGAAAGCGATCGAAGAATACAGCGAACTGGGTGCCGGTTTTCGTATCGCGATGCGGGACCTGGAAATCCGCGGTGCGGGGAATATTCTCGGCACAGAACAAAGTGGCAACATCGCTGCAGTTGGTTACGAACTGTATTGTCAGCTGCTCGAAAACGCTGTTCGCACGTTAAAGAAACAGCCGCTGCGGTACCAAAGTCACGTGAAGATCGAACTGCCGGTGTCTGCGTTCCTGCCCGATCGCTACGTACCCGAACAGAAGCTGAAGATCGAAATCTATCGCCGACTGTCTCAGGCAAATTCGCTGGCTATGATCACGGAACTGGAAGAAGAAATGCGAGATCGATTTGGCCCGGTGCCCTCACCTGCCAAACGAATGTTACGGCTTCGGGAACTCAACCTGCGTGCATTGACCTGGAAGATCGAGAACGTCCATTTGGAAGACGGCTTCGCAGTGTTCCGCTACCGTGATGTGAAGCTGATCAAGATGCTGAGCTACCTTCACAAAGGGCATTTGCGAGTCGTCGATCAGCATGACGCGTACTGGCCGCTGGACGCCAAAGAAGAAGACGGCACCGCCGTCATGGACGAACTGATCGCTGCCTTGTCCGCAGCCGAGCCTCCTGTGCCAGAGACAGAGTAATCATCCCGAAGAGTAATGGCGAATTTACGCCAGAACTTCGTCAACAACTCGGCCGTGAACGTCTGTGAGACGGAAGTCACGGCCGGCATAGCGGTAAGTGAGTTCTTTATGGTTCAGCCCCATAAGATGCAGCATGGTGGCGTGCAGATCATGCAGGTGCACTCGACCTTCCACGGCTTCATATCCCAGTTCGTCGGTGGCCCCATGTTGCAGACCGCCTTTGGTACCACCACCGGCCAGCCACATCGTGTAGCCATTGGCATTGTGATCACGACCATCCAGATTTTTCTGAGCGGTGTCTGGTGTACGACCGAACTCTCCGCCCCACACAACAAGCGTTTCATCCAGCAAACCGCGTTGCCGCAGATCTTTGACCAAAGCAGCGCTGCCCTGATCGACCGCTGCGGCGCGTGCTTCGTGACCCTTTTTTAACGCGCTATGCTGATCCCAAAACTCGTCGCAACATTCTACGTGACGAACGCCAGCTTCAATCATACGTCTCGCCAGCAAACACTGACGGCCAAAGTTGTCGCTGAGCTTGCCATCGCCGATTCCGTACATGTCCAGGGTCGACTGAGTTTCCCCGCTGAGATCCATGATCTGCGGTAACGCAGTCTGCATGCGGAAAGCACGTTCGTACGATTCGATCACACCGCCGATTCGATGATCGTCTGGATCCCGAGCCGCCATGCGACGGTTGAGTGACTGAATGTAATCCAGCTGCTGACGCTGCTTCTGCGTGCTCAGAAATTCATTGTGCAGGTTAGAGATTTTCGCATCTTTGATCGGCGTCTTAATGTCCGCCAAAGCGACTCCCTGAAACGCCGCTGGAAGAAATGCCGAACCGTAGTTGCTGGCACCACCGTTGATCACGGGCGGACACAGACTGACGAAACCTGGCAGATCGCTGTTTTCCGTGCCCAGTCCATACAGCACCCACGAACCAAGTGACGGGCGCGAGAACTGAAAGCTGCCAGTGTGTAACTGCAACATCGCTGGCGTGTGGTTGGAAATATCGGCGTGCATTCCCGACAGCACGCACAATTCATCCGCAACCTGAGCCTGAAACGGCAGTAGATCAGACACCCACAAGCCACTGTTGCCACGGCGTTTCCATGCCCAATGCGACGGCGTAAGTCGTCGGCCACCTTTCACCTTTTCCCCCGCGCGTCGATCGAGTTCCGGTTTGGGTTCGAAGGTCTCCATGGCCGATGGGCCACCGCGCATATGCAGAAAGATCATCTTCTTTGCCCGAGCAGCGTGATGCGGCGGCCTGGGGCTCAATGGACTCATGGCAGAGGCTTCGACTTCCGCCTGAGCCATGCCGGCGAAGGCAAGATACCCCAGACCACAGGTGGCGGATTGGAGTGCCAGTCGGCGAGAAACTGGTTGTGGAATTGAGCCCATTGTGGCAAATCCTGTTAGTCGATAAATCGAAATTCGGCCGATGAAAGCAGACTCTGGCAGAGTACCTGCCACGGATCGACGGAGTCCTGATCGGTTGAGTTTTCTGTATGCAGCAGTGCAAGAAATCGTTTCGCGTCGGAAATCTCCTCAGCGTCCGGCTGACGCCCAAGACAAATCTTCCATGCAAAAATCAAACGTCGATGATCGTCGTCCGCGTCTGCGAGAACTCGGGCAGCGAATCCTTGCGACTGTTCCAGGACAAACGGACTGTTCAGCAGGAACAACGACTGCGTCGGAACGTTGGTGATGCTGCGCTGGCCTGTGGGATTGGCGGGATCCGGAAAGTCGAAAACCTTCAGGATTTCCGGTAGCAGTCCACGAATAATCGGCAAGTAGACACTGCGATGTGGAAACGGTGCCTCCAATGGTGCGGTCTTGATGTTTCGACCAACCTCACCTTCGCCAATCTGCTGGACGAGCGAGCCTTTCGGAGGCTCATGATCCAGTTGACCGGACACTGCCAGCATCGCGTCTCGAATGGCTTCAGCTTCCAGGCGTCGTCGATTGGCTCGCCACAGCAACTGATTTGCAGGATCCTGTTCCCAGCCAACGTCGTTAGCGGCCGAAGACATCTGGTAGGTCCGGCTCAAGACGATGTCCTTAACCAGCGACTTAACTGACCAGTGATGATGATGCACGAAGCGGTGAGCCAGATAGTCCAGCAACTGCGGATGAGTGGGCAGGGTACCCGACGTTCCAAAGTTATTAGTCGATTCCACCAGCCCGCGACCAAATAAATGCTGCCAGACGCGGTTCACCAACACTCGCGAGGTCAGCGGATGGTCTGTGTGCGTGATCCAGTCTGCGAGTTGCCGTCGTCCACTTTCGTTCGTCGGAATCGGATCGTCCGCCGGCAAGTCAACACACGACAGGAATCCTCGGGGCACAACCTCCCCGTTATTCTTACTGTCACCGCGAATCTGAATCGGCCAGTCACGTATTTTTTCCACATCCTGCGTGCCAAACGCAAACTCCGGAATCGGCAGTGTCTCCTGTTCGCTGTTCAGCTGCTTGAGATCTGACTTGGACTGGTTGATCTGCTGTTGCAGCTCTTCAAACTGCCGGATCTGTTGAAGCACCTTCGCCGCGGGTGGATTTGCACCCGGGTTCTCCTTCGCCAACTGCTTCCAGTCTTTGGGGAGTCGTGTCTCCAGAGCAGTCAGCCGTTTTTCATTCGCCACCTGCTTTTGTTTGATGGTCGCGATCTTCTTTTTGATTGCTGCCCGAGCCTGTTCAACTTCGGGCGATACGCTTGTCAGAGGAAGATAAACGGCTAACTGCTGTTTGAAATCTTTCGGACGGTTCGTGCTTCCTCCATAGAACGTCCTGGTGTTTCGAAAAATGCCAGCCAGTGCGTAGTAGTCTGCAGTCGGGATCGGGTCGAACTTGTGATCGTGGCAACGAGCACAACTGATGGTCAGACCCAGCACCGCTTTACCCACCACATCGATCTGATCGTCTGCGATATCGAGCGTCAGGTTGCCACCATTCAGTGATTTCGAACCGATCGCCAGCAACCCGGTCGCAACCACGTACTGCTGTCGTTGCTGGTCCGATTCTGCCGGTAGTAAATCACCAGCAATCTGCTGTCGCACGAACTCGTCATAGGGCATGTCGGTATTGAACGCGTTGATCACGTAGTCGCGATATCGCCACGAATACAACATCAGGACGTCACGACTGCTACCAGCAGATTCGCCGTATCGCACCACATCCAGCCAGTGCCGCCCCCATCGTTCGCCGAAATGAGCTGAACGCAGCAGTTTGTCAACGTAAGCCTCATACCACGCATCATCGCTGCTTTGTTCCACCGCAGTGACAGCCTCTGGTGTCGGCGGAAGTCCCGTCAAATCGAAGCTAACGCGGCGCAACAAAGTCCGCTTCGATGCGGAACCGGAAGGCCGTAGTGAAGCCGCCTCAAGCCGCGCCAGCACAAAGCGATCAATATCGGAGTTTGGCCAGTCGCCCTGACGCACCGCAGGAACGTCAGGACGTTCGACCGGGCGCAATGACCAAAGCGGGCTGATATCTTCACTTTGGGGAACAGATTTTGTCATCGCTTCGCCTCGCGGATCAGCCGCGCCGGATTTGATCCAGTGGCGAAAGTCGTTGATGATTTCTTCGTCCAGCTTCTCGTTGGGCGGCATCTCCAAATCACGATATTCGATC
>CALFOL010000050.1 GCA_937919915.1 uncultured Planctomycetaceae bacterium | reverse complement strand
ACCAGACAGGGAAACTCGAAATCGTTATGCTCGTTTATTTGTGCGCGGGTGCTTACGTCATTCAGCATCGTGGATGTGGTTCAGCAGACGGCAGCCATGCACATACTTGGAACAACGATTGGCACGTGGCACGTACGGGTACAACAATCGCCGCAGATCCGCATCTCGCCCGACCGGCACCTTGCCTTCAATCACCGCATGGTCCTCCATACGGCAGGGGAAGTCCGTCGAAATCGATTGGCGGCCCATTTGATCGAAGAACATCAGGTTGTAGTCCAGAGTCACTCGCAGCGATCCGTCGTCCGATGAAAAGTGTTCGCGGTCGTACTGCACGATCATGACGGGATCCGGGGCAATGATCATTTGGCAGCGGTATTCTTCCGGCATCGCATGCCACAGGCGATCATTGATTTGTGAATAGCTGAGTTGATCAAGCGGTTCCAGTGACCGGACGTGCAGACGATGTTTGCCTGTGATGCGGTTTTCACGCCACTTGATTTCGAAGTAGACGTCCTGCTTCGGAGTGACCGAATCGTACCAGCGCATACGCAGCTTTCGGCGACTGCTGATCCCGTTCAGGTTGGCTCGACAGGCAGACAGTGTCTCATCATCGAAATAGATACTGCGTACGATTGAGACACGATTGTTGTGAATTAACTGCCGGCAATTACCAGCGAGGTGACTGCGGAGCTTGTCGATATCAACACCCGTCATCGCGTACTTGACTTCCGCGCGTTTCGCAAGATCCTGACGTTCGGACGTTTGGTCGAAGACCGTCATGCCGTGCGAATCGGCATCTGTCGTGATCTGAACATTTGTCATGGGGGATTTGTCACACCGCCGAATTCATGTTCACGTAAGAGAATTCGCACTCCGGTAACTTCTGGCGAAGCTGCACGATGAGTCCGGCAGTTTCCTGCGGCGTCATTCGTCCCACCGTAATACGCAGTTGACCGCGACCGTTTTCCAGATCAAACCGATGCAGCGAATAGCCGCCCATCAATAGTTTTACCACGCTTAGCACGCCGTTTTCATCATCACCGAATGCGTCTGCGTTGCCTCGGATCGTTAGCAGAAGTTTGTGGTCGCGATTGGTCCGTTCCGTGAGGTGCATGCCCACGACGAAAATCGTCGCGCTGACCAATAATCCCACTGCCAGAAACGGTTGTTCAGCGCCCAGAGCCAGTCCGATGGCGATGCACAGGAACAGATAGACGAGTTCTTCGGGATCTTTGATGGCTGCGCGGAAACGTACGATCGACAGGGCACCGACAAGCCCCAGTGACAACGCAAGTGATGATTTTACCACCGCGATGACGGCCGTTGTAACCATCAGCAACAGCGGGAAGACACGCGTGATGGAATCTGTGTCTGAGACTGCTGCACTGAATTTCTGATACAGAAATCGGACGTACAAAGCCGCGCATCCGCCGAGTAGCAGGTAGACCGTTGTGTTGAGAGCCGTCAGGCCTTGATTGACTGATACGGACTCCTGAAAGTTCTCGATCGCTCGTTGAATATTATCCTGCATGTTGCGTACTTAAAATGTCACCAGAATCAGGGGCATCGCTCTAAAACGCGGGGGGCGATCAAATTGCACACGAAAAGTTACCACAAAATTACTAAAGTGTCTTTCTGCTGAGGCAGGCTGAGAATTCTAACAGAGAAATTGTCGGTTTCCTCCAGGGAATACTGTGGCCTGGATCTACTCAAGGGCCACCGAAGACCCGACCGGCGGTCAGATTGCGTCGTCTATTTCGACAACACCGACAAGCGGGGCTATACGCCAGTGGGGCCCGGTCGCTGCCCTGCAATCGCGTGAGTTTTGGGTAGCGCAAAAGGCCTTGGTCCACCGTCCCGGACCCGGTGGCGAATAAATCAACGCCCCACGAGGTGACTGTGGAGTCGCTACACGCCAGGTGTCAGATTCCTGGCGTTCAGGTCGGAAAAATCACTCGAGTGTTTATGTCACTTAAGTACTACTATT
>CALFOL010000049.1 GCA_937919915.1 uncultured Planctomycetaceae bacterium | reverse complement strand
GACAAATACGATACTGACGGCGACGGCAAGTTGACGCCTGAAGAGCTGAAAGCTGGCATGAGTCAGCCACGATAACCCTAGAGTTTCGTTATCCCGATGCAGTAGACAAGGTTTTGTTGAACGGCTGTTCCGTCCTCGTCCTCTCGCATTGTCCTTCAATACACACCAGCCCAGCAGTACCAAATGGAACTCGCCGCTCAGGTTACCGATCTGCAGAAACACTACGACCTCGGATCTGTCGTGGTGAAGGCGTTGCGCGGTGTGTCGATTGATTTTCCCAAAGGCGACTTTGTGGCAATCATGGGGTCATCGGGAAGCGGAAAAAGCACACTGTTGAACTTGCTTGGGGCACTCGATCGTCCAACTTTTGGCGAATACACCATTGGTGGTATCCCGGTGTCTACGATTTCAGACGACGATTTATCAGCGATTCGGAACGAGATGATTGGTTTCATCTTTCAATCGTACAATCTGATTCCCCAGTACACCGTTGTGGAAAACATCGAGGTTCCGCTGCATTATCGCAAAGGCTATCCACCAATCTCTGCAGCCGACAAACAGCACATCGAACATCTGGCCGAAATGGTCGGACTCGGCGATCGCCTGGATCATCGGCCGTACCAGTTATCGGGTGGACAGCAACAACGTGTGGCGATCGCTCGTGCGTTGGTCAACGACCCGCAGATTATTCTGGCGGACGAACCGACTGGGAATCTGGATTCGACGACCGAGGCGGAGATCATGGAGATGCTGTGTAGGCTGAATGCTGAGGGTCGCACCATCATCATGGTGACTCATGAAAACTCGGTGGCGAGCCTGGCCAAGCGGCAGATTTTCATGAAGGACGGCGTTGTCGCCGGAGAAGGACTTTTTCCGGGGAAAGCCCATGCCTAATCTACTTCGCACAATTCAGCTGGCAATGAAAAGCCTGTTGCTCCACAAGCTGCGATCCGGGCTCACCATGCTCGGGATCGTATTCGGTGTGTTCTCCGTCATTGCGATGCTGGCCATCGGTCGCGGTGCCAGCGAACAGGCACAGGCACAGGTCTTAAAGCTGGGTGCGACCAACATCATTATCCGCAGCGACAAGCCACCCAAAGAAAGCGCTGTCAACAGTGGTGGTGGATCCGTGTTGCGATACGGGCTGCTGCGAAAAGACTTCGACCTGTTGGAAAAGACAGTTCCGACAATCAGTCAGGCCATTCCGATTCGGGAAATGAACAAGGCGGCCCGCCATCGCGACCGCGAAGTGACAGCTCGGATTGTTGGTGGTACGGCGGACTACACAGCCATTAATGATCTGCACATGGCACAGGGGCGTTTCCTGTCTGACGAAGACCGACGCCAGAAGAAGAACGTTTGCGTGTTGGCATCCGGTACGGCGGACGAACTTTTTCAATATGAAAACCCGGTGGGGCAATCGGTCAAGATTGCGGATCGATATTACGCGATTGTCGGCGTCACGATGCCTCGACAGGCCAGCGCGGCCATCGGCGGCAGCATGTCTGGCCAGAACTATGACCTCGACATCTATATCCCGCTGGAAACCATGCGTGTCCGCATGGGAGATTTGAACATCGATCAGTCGCCTGGTTCGTTCAGTGCGGAGTACTGGGAACTGAGTCAGATTACGTTGCGAGTCACTTCGCAGGATCTTGTCCTTCAAACCGCGAATGTCATCCGCGAAACCATGAAGCAGAACCACAAGAACGATGGCGATTATTCGATTGTGGTGCCGCTGGAATTGCTGAAGCAGGCCGAACAGATTCGAGTGATCTTCAACGTGGTGCTGGGGTCAATCGCTGCGATCAGCCTGTTGGTCGGCGGCATTGGAATCATGAACATCATGCTGGCAACGGTAACAGAACGAACGCGTGAGATCGGCATTCGTCGTGCCCTGGGTGCGAAACGACATGATATTACGGTGCAGTTCCTGACCGAGACCATCGTGCTGGCTGGTACGGGCGGCCTGATTGGGATTGGCCTGGGTCTGGCCACACCGTGGGCGTTTGCGTTGATTCGCGCGATCGTGCAGCGATTGAATGTCGCTGGCGGACAATCTGCCAGTGAATTCTCTCAGATGTTCGCAGAAATGAACCCCACTCCGGTCCCTGCCAGTTTGCCTCTGGCGTTCTTTATCTCAGTGGGAATTGGGGTGATATTCGGAATGTATCCGGCGCTGGCCGCTGCCAGACTGGACCCGATTGAGGCTCTGCGCCACGAGTAAGGAAGTGGCGGTGTCGCTGCTCGCCAGAGCGTGGACTGCACGTTGCCACCCTGGCGAAATGCACGGGTTAAAGGCGCGCAACGGTTCCGAACCGGCCGTCCTCATCGCTACCATGCCCGACAGGCAACCGGCGACGTTGACGCACAATGGCGTCGCATTGTACTGAGTCCGTTTTCTATGAGGTCAAAGCCGGGCTTCTCGCTCGCCACCGTAAAGTATTGATGTCGTCTGAGTCCGAAATCCTCACCAATATCCTGTCGCGTTTCCTGCAGAACGATCACGATCGGCATGCTGCAGTCACGGAAATTCTGGCCTCACGCGACACCGCTGAGATCCCCGGAGCTGCCGTCGACCTGAATCGCGCAACTCGCTGCGGCTTTCCCGAAGTCGTATTTGGCGAAGGAAAATCGGCTGAGCTGATTACTGATATTTTTTGCCAACCGCACGAATCCGGGCAGCGCGCGTTTGCGACTCGTGTCAGCGCTGAACAGGCCGCAACGATCCGAAACGTGTTTCCGGAAGCTGAGTACAACGCGACAGCACGCACTCTGTTGCTGTGGGAAACCGGAGAGGCAAAGTGCGCCGTCCAGTCGTCGGTAGCTGTCGTCACAGCGGGTAGCTGTGATGCCGCCGTTGCCGCCGAAGCAGCGGCAACATTGCGTTGGATGGGAGTTGGCTGCGAACTCATCGAAGACGTCGGTGTGGCCGGACCGCAGCGGCTCCTGAAACACGTGCCGCTATTACAATCGATGCATGCCATCGTCTGCGTGGCAGGAATGGAGGCTGCATTGCCGTCGGTGGTCGGCGGACACGTCGCGTGCCCTGTGATCGGCGTCCCGACGTCTGTCGGATACGGAGCGTCATTCGGCGGCATTACGGCGATGCTGTCGATGCTGACCTGCTGCGCTTCAAACGTCGTGACTGTTAACATCGACGCGGGATTTCGGGGAGGCTACGTCGCTGGCTTGATCGCCAGGGGCGCCGATCGCGACGACAATTACAGAAACTCCTGAAAACTCATGAACGCGTGTGGCTCGTGGGATACGGCGATCTTAGCCCCAAACACGTGCTTCACGGCCACGAGTCAGCAGGAACTGCTATAGCGGGAGTTGCAATGACTGACGTGCATAATGCCCAGCAACGATCGTACAACATGTCGCGAATTCGGGGCAAAGATACGAAACCCGAAATGATTGTGCGTTCGCTGATCCATCGGATGGGGTTTCGCTTTCGGCTGCACCGAAAGGATCTTCCAGGAAAGCCGGATGTCGTCCTGCCACGCCACAGGAAAGTGATATTAGTCCACGGCTGCTTCTGGCATCTGCATCGCTGCCGATTTGGGCGAGTCGTGCCGAAGACGAATACGGAGTTCTGGCAGGAGAAACGACAGGGAACCGTTGCCCGAGACAAGCGCAATGTGAAGGCATTGCGAGAAGCGGAGTGGAAAGTGCTGGTGCTTTGGGAATGCTGGACGCGGAACCCCGAAGTGGAACTTATTCCGCGACTGGAGAAGTTTTTCGCCGACAGCTGATCGTTATGGACACAGGTAACGATGTCTCATAGGTTAAGTCAGTTTACCCGGGTGCGTACAGCAGTTCCTGCTGACTCGTGGCCACGGAGTGTGCGTTTCGGACTGTGATCGCCCTATCCCACGAGCCAGACGCGTTCACAACTTTATTAGAGCCGTTTACTTATTGTTGTGAACGGTACTCGCTCGCGGGAG
>CALFOL010000048.1 GCA_937919915.1 uncultured Planctomycetaceae bacterium | reverse complement strand
CAATTCGCCCCGACTTTCCATCGTCTGACGTTGGTGCAAAGAGCTGAACGATCAGATTTCGCCATTCCATGTTTCCGCCTGTTACCCTGTTACTCAGGCCGTTTGGCTTCATCAGCGATGTAAGTTGCTCCGCCGTCTGCGTGTTCGGGAGTCATCGTCAGGCGGATTGTCTGGACGGTTTCCTTTGAGAGGCTGCCGGTAGCCTTGGCTTCGATCTCGCTGAATATAAGGAACTTCCATTTCGCGATGCCCTCAGCACCAACCTCCTTCGTGACCGTCACCTGAGCTTCAACCTCGATACTCTCGACTTTGAATTTCAGGTTTTCCTTCTCGGCCTTCTTCTGAGCTTCCTGAAGCTCTTTTCTTAGCCCGACGATCATGTCGGATAATTCAATGGGGGGATTCGTCAGTCGCCATAGTGCCGCACCTTTTCTTCGCTCGCAGGACATTTCATAGAACGCCAGCGTAAGCACATAGAATCAGGAAGGCAAGGGACGCAAATCGCTGAAACCACAATCAAATCAACATGCAAGCCACGCTTAAACCCGTTTAAACCCATTCCACCAGGCCCAGTCAATCGGCAACTTTCCTGGCCGCGACAAAGTTGACAGACGAATCCGCAGCAGTCACGTTTCCTGTATAGTGAGCCACGCAATGTTGCCCTGTCTGTGTTTTCTGTGCCATTCGGCAACGCGATATCCCCATTCATGATTTTCAGCAGCGGAAGGTCTGACACATGCCAAAGACCGAACCCGGTCGGTTGCGGCCGTCGTTCTCGCTAACCGCCGGAGCGCTCACTCAACTGCTGGCGTCGTTCGCGTGTTTTCTGGGCGCGGCCGTACTGCCGTATACGTTTCCGGAACTGCAGGGACAGTCGCAGACTCTTTTAGTGATTCTTGGCTGCATCATGTTGGTGCTCGGAATCCTGAATGTCATCTTCGGACGGCAGCTGGGGCGACTGCTGAGTCGTGCGGGGAAACGTTCGCGCGTCGTGGTGCCGCGTGAAGGAATTGCTTACCTGGGCATCATGCTGGTCCTGGCGGTCGGGGCGCTGCTGGGGCATCGCAATATGCCGCTGCTGTTGTTTGGGATGATGGCCGGTCCATTCGTGATGAACGGATGGATTGTGTACGCCATGCTAAAGGGAGTCTCCCTGAAACGTCACGCCCCGCGGCGCGCCGTCGCGGGAGAATTTTTCGGCGTCGAAATCGAAGTCAGCAACGGCAAACGAATCATGACGTCGCATATGCTGGAAGTTCGTGATCGCATTAACGGCGACGCCCTGGGAAAATCGCACCGCGACGAAGAAGGCAGTGTGACCTTTGTCCGCTTACCAGCTGGGGAACAACGCGTGGGGCGATACCAACTGCGTTTTTCGAAACGCGGTTTGTATTCGCTGGGACCGATGCGTGTCAGCTCACGATTTCCACTCGGGATCGGGGAACGCGGTCAGTTATTTCCGGACGTCACAGAGCTGCTCGTGCATCCGCCCATCGGCCGCCTGCTGCCCACGTGGACTCGAAGACAAAAAGAACTCACTGAATCCAACCGCCGCGTCAAGGGGCGTCAGGGGTTGTTTGATGACGAATTCGATTGCATTCGTGAGTTTCGTTCGGACGACAATCCTCGATCCATTCACTGGCGTTCGACCGCGCGGCGCGGTCAGTTGATGGTCCGGGAATTTCAACAACACAGACAAGCGGATTCCCTGGTCATTCTGGACCTGCCGGAGCTGGCAGACTGGTCAACAGAAGCCTCCGAAATGGCAATCAGTCTGGCTGCGACGGTGTGCATCGAACAAACGCGGTCGTCATCCGGAAACCACAATCTGCTGGCCATTGTGACTCGCGATGTGCAACTGATCTGTAGCCGCACGCCAAGCGGATTTCGCGAAGAAACCATGGATGCGCTCGCAGTGTGTAATCGTTCCGCCAAAGCCGATCTGGTCGCTGCGTTTTCCAAAGTTGTGGCCGAGCATAATCTGCACGACGAACGAATCATTCTCATCACACCACGACCAGCCGCAGCTGCGCTGGCGATGCAACAGGTCACACAGGCGCTGCACACAGACTCAGTGAACCTTGCGGCACAGACAACAATTGTGGAAGCGACTTGTGACACGATGGAAGAGGTCTTCCAACTGGCTGACACTTCGTCCCGAAGACAGACGCATTTGTCCGCTGCAGCATCCCAGGAGGTGACGTCATGAAAGCGAATCCCGCTAATGTCGAACGCGTGTTTTACATCAGTATCGCGATGACTGTTTCAGCGGCTTCGCTGGTGCTGGCCAGTGCAGAAGATTCGTGGCTACCCGGTGCATTCACACCATTGGTTGCGTTGTTCAGCTACGCTCTTGTGGACCGACAAAGACGAATTCGACTGCCGGTGTCTGCGGCGAACGTGTTAGGTGCAATCGCGTTTATGGCGATGGGCTGGGAATTTTCCGGCAACACGCTGTTGGGAAAACTGCTGTCAGGCGCTCATCTGCTGATCTACATCACCTGGGTTGTGCTACTGTTAAGAAAGGGGATTCGGCAATTCTGGTGGCTAACGGCTCTTAGTGTTCTGCAGCTGGCCGTGGCTTCCGTCCTGACAGCCGATGGGGCGTTTGGCGCTTCTTTGGTTGGAATGCTGTTGCTGATGTTATGGACATTGTCGGTGTTTACGCTGTATCGCGGACGCATTCGTGTCGCACGGTCGATTGGCGGGTTGGACGATGGACTGAATGCCGAGGACAGTCTGGCGAAAGAATTCGCCATCGATTCTGTAGTCACCATACAAAACGGTCTGCAGGTGGATTCCCATGAACCGTGGATCGGATGGAGATTCCGCAGCATTGTTGGCTTCGCATTTGTGGCGTCGCTGTCAGTGGCAGGGATCACGTTCGTCGTATTTCCACGCGTGTGGACGGGAGGATCGCCGTTTGCCGAACTTCGCAGTCCACAGCAGACGAGTGTGTTTTCGCAGACCGGATTTACGGAGAACGTGCAACTCGGGGACATCGGCCAGATCATGCAAACTGACGCTCGAGTGCTCCAGTTTGATATCCGGAATGTGCAGACAGGGGCCGAGATGACTCCTGACAATTTTGCCACAGTGATGCGTACAGACGAAATTCTGTTTCGCGGCAATGCGCTGGGGCAGTATGAAAATGGCCGGTGGAGCGTCGAGACGAATTCTGAGTCTTCGCCTTATGACTGGACGGAGCGCGATCCGTTTCGTGGTGACCCGTCGGACGCCGACATCAGGATTCATATTGTTCAGGATTCCCCGATCAGCACGTTTGCTTTCGCGCCCGCGCCCGCACAGGCAGCTGCCTGTGCGACATCTGGACTTCGGGTATATCGGCGAAAGCACACCACATCACTGACATTCTCCACTCGGGGAAGAGGCGGTCGGGACGGAGGCCGTCGGTATTCGGTCGAGGATTCGGCACAGCTTGATGTCTGGTACCAATCTCCGGAACGCAGCCAGTCGTTTCATACACCGGATTCGCAAGACACTGAACCACAGTCTCTGCGCGAATTCTGGCAGACGCTGCAGAGTGGAGATCGGAATCAGCTGGCACAACAACGCTACGCAGATAACCTGTGCATCACTCAGGATCTGGAAACGAAGTTACCGCAATTGACAGAGATTGCTCGCAAGGTCTGCTCTGATGAAAACGAAACGGTTTCGCAACGCCGCTCGATTCAGCGGGTTTTTGGTTACCTGAATACGTCGGGACGTTTTGAATACTCACTGACGAATTCCATTCAGGATCCCACGATCGACCCTGTCGAGGATTTCCTTATCAATCGCCGGACCGGACACTGTGAGTACTTTGCATCGGCGGCGGCATTGATGCTGCAGGCCGTCGGCGTGCCGGCACGCGTGGTGAACGGATACAAAGGCTACGAACAGAATTCTGTTTCCGGTGGCTACGAAGTCAAACAAAAACACGCGCACGCATGGCTGGAAGCGTACATTGATGGACACTGGGAAACGCTCGACCCAACTCCTGCGGCCGCTCGCGAGGAAGCTGTTTCGCAAACCAGTCAGCTCGACTGGTGGACCGATCTTGCACGCACCTTCAACGACAGTTGGCGCGGACTTGTCGAGCAAATGACTCCTGAAAAGCAGGAGGCGATGATACGGCCGTGGCTCGAATCGGCGAAAGAGAAATGGCAGACGATTCAGAAACAGGGAGTCTGGGAATCGTTGAAGACGTTTTGGGCTGAGACCGTGATGCACCCCGAAAAGTGGTTCAGTCTGACATCAGGGGTTGTCACCTTTTTCGTTCTGCTGATTCTGGGATTGGTGATTCAAAGAAACCCCGTAACGTGGCTGAAGCGCAAACTGTCTGTCTGGCTGCATCCCGGATCGAAGCATCAAAGAAGCGTTGTGCGTTTTTACGAGAACTTTCGTGACGTGTGTCGCCGTCATGGACTGGCGTTGCCCGAGAACCAGACGGCTCAGGAGAATGCCATCATGGCCCGACAGCATTTCGCGGAAGTGCTGGCCGCGGAGAACGAGGTGGATCTTCCCGATCGAATTGCAAAGGCCTTCAACCAGGTCCGCTTTGGGCAGACCGAGTTGTCGATTGCAGACACGGCAGCGCTACGCAGCGACGTGGCGCGACTGGGAGACCTGCTAAAACTGCAGGCAAAGTAGGGATCGCTCGTAACGCAACGGCACTTTGAAGCGCAGAAGTCCCAGGCACCCTGGAACAGCTCCAACAGTTTCGCGTCGTCGTGCGTAATTCAAACCATTAGAGACATCCATGTGACTCGTTTCTACGAAACTATTGCGACCGAACTCCTGACGTGTTGACGTCAATCGGCGTTACGCAGAACGTTGGCGATTTCAGGAATGTTTCTTAGAGCGGTTTACCTGTTCCCGTCGTCGTAGCTGCCGTCGCCAGACGGCGGATTTGCAGCACTGTCCGTGTTCTGGCGAACGCAGCGACAAACACACGACCGCATCAATTCGTAAGTGGTGCTGGTGATTATCGCGCCCACGGGCACTATGCGATCATGTTTTTAGACAAGCGGAGACCGCTGCGCGCGATACATAGCGTGCGTAGCGACTCCCAGAACAGGAGGCCAAAGATGACGGAATCAACTTTTATCGGCGGATCAGATAATCCTAACGCTGTGCCGCATCCTTCCGCAGCAGCACCCGTTTCGGAAGTCGTCCGTGGACGGATCGCGATCGTCATTATTGTTCTGATGGTGCTGGTCGCTGATGTCGCGGTGTATCACGCAGCAGGTTACTTTGGTCCGGCCGTCTTCTTCGTCGGAGCCGTTGTGCTGTTGTTCGTCGGAATTCCCGGCCGCTGCGTCAGCCGAACATCCATCATCCTGACCGTCATGCTCGTGATAATCTCGTGGCGACTGGCGTGTAACGGCGGTGGTATGCTGGTGGTTGCCGGTCTGTGGCTGATTCACGCCCTGGTATTGGCGCTGCGGCGCGAAACGCCGTTTTTCCTGGAGACGCTGGTCTTTGCGGCTCAGTCGATTCCGGGGGGCTATGAGTTTTTGTCCGCCATCAACAGCCAGCTGCGCGAACGCGTTCTGAAACCTGTCGACGAGGGCAAGTCTTCACGGATGCTCGATATCGGACTTCCGGCGGTGAGTGCCGTTGTGTTCGCTGGGATTTTCGTGATGGCAAATCCGGATGTTTTGAATTGGGTTTCGGGCGGTTTGGCGGACATGTTTCGTTCGATCGGCAACTTCTTCGAGCACTTTTCTCCGTTCGAAACAGCGTTTTGGTGTGCTATTGCCTGGATCACTGCCGGACTCTTGCGACCTGTCATTGGAGGCTTTCTGACGGACGAGTCAGACAGCACGACATCTGTCCGGGAGCCTGGTGAAGCTCCGATGTATAACGCTTTCCGTAACACGTTGATTACCGTGATCACCCTGTTCGGCGTCTATCTGATATTCGAATTCAAGCCGCCCTGGTTTCAGAAGCTGCCCGAGGGGTTCCACTATTCCGGCTACGCCCACCAGGGAGCTGCGTGGCTCACAGTCGCGCTGGCGTTGGCCACAGTGATGCTCTCGCTGATCTTTCGCGGCCTGACACTGTGCGACCCGCGATTGGGCCGACTTCGTAAGCTGGCATGGATCTGGTCGGCGTTGAATTTTGTGCTGGCGATTGCGGTGTATCACCGCATGCTGATCTACATCGACTACAACGGCATGACACGCATGCGAGTCGTTGGGTTGCTGGGAATCACGTCGGTCGTCGTTGGGTTTGCGTTGGTGATGATCAAAATCAGTCAGCTAAAGAACTTTCTGTGGCTTATTCGCCGACAGTTGTGGATTGTTTCTGTGGCGGCATTTGTGTTTGTCGTGCTGCCGGTGGACAGCCTGATTCATCGTTACAACGTCAGGCAGATTCTCAATGGCAATCCGGCTCCGATCGTGCAAATCACAGAGCATCCTCTAGATAACGAAGCATTACCGGTTTTACTTCCGCTGTGCGAAGCGGAGGACGGTCGCATCCGCTTTGGTATGCAGGCAATGCTGTTGAATCGACTGGACACTTTGCAGATCAGGCACGAGGAAGACGAAGCCGCCGGCTGGACAGCATGGCAGAAATCCACCAACGACAGCCGGCTTGCATTGCAGGCAGCGGAGCCAGACTGGACAGCGTTTCGTTCACCGCAGGAACGGAACATCGCATGGCGAGAACTCAAAGATTTCGCCTTCGCGAACTGGTGGTAGTGGAGTTGAAGCCACCGCCGTCAGGTGGTGGCAGCGTGGATTCCGCAGACGGTTAGAGCAGTTGACTTATTGTTGTGAACGGCTCGCGGGAGCAGGTTTTCTTCGATCGAAACGCGTGCCCCGCAGCCATAAGTCAGCGCAATACGCTGTAGTCGCGATGCCGTTCAATTTTCCCCTTGTGATTTGCAGTGACGATCCAGCCCCTCGTGACTACACGCGGGGAAGAACAGCCAGCGAGACGCTACCCCCAAATCCGAGGCATGATGTGGCATTTCGGCTTCCCCCGGTGCGTTCACGTGTGTTCACTGGGGGCTAAATACTCTCGTCGCAAACAGTTGCAACTTAGTGAACGGTATTACGGTTGAGCGAGCCGCATCGTCATCGTCCTACTGATTCTCATCGCCACGCCAGACGACTTTTGTTTTCGTGGCCACGTCATGGAACGCTCGGTAATCCTGATGGAACGCACACATAATGAATGTGCCGCCCAACGAGATCACGGACAAAAGTGAAGCTAAATAGCGATTGACAGCCTGTTTAAATTTGACAGGCTTGTTGTTCTCCTGCAGCACCAGCAGTCCCAGCGTCCACTTGCCCAGAGTTGCGCGGCCCGCACCTGACTCCCAGTTGGCAAAGTAGAATCCCATCGTTCCGACTGTGCTGATGACAATCAGCGCGTAGTAGCCGTAGACAGTGATCGCTTCACTGTTGTAGAGAAATCCGAACAGTTTAGCCACGAAGCCTGATAACCAAATGCAAACTGCGACAATGATGGCTCCAACAACCATGTCGACCTGAATGGCCAGAAACCGCGGACCAAAGCCGGCATTCGATAATGGCACCTGTTCGGCGCACAACGACATGTCCGGTCTGAAGTACAGCCCGAACAGACCAAAGAGTCTCATCACAAAAATCGCAGGGATGGCAATGAGGGTAAACAGCATCGACAGTACCAGGAATCCGATCATAAACATCAGCGGGAATCGTCCAAAGATCATGTAGCCCGTAGATCCTTCACTGGCCGCCTCGTACCCCATCACGGCATTCAACGTCGGCAATTCGATCGAGTTCGTATAGAAGTTGGAAACGCTGTCCCACCCCAGGGCAACTCCGATGCAAATGCCGAGCGGTACCAGCATTACCGTGCAAAAGAAGATAGCTGAGATAAACATCGACGGAGCGATGGTGTTGACAAAGTCCTTGCACATCCAGTTCAGCAGCCAGGCACGATAGGTATAGGGTTGAGCCATATGCACGGCAGCCACGGGAAGAAATATGACGTACGGAAGCAGGAACAGACAGACAAAGGTGATCACACAGACCTGTGGGTCGACTCCCCCAGCGTTCATTGCCAGCGGAATCCAGATCACCGGATATAACAGGACGACCGGCCAGAATATGGTCGTGAAGCCTTTCGTCATGTCACCGATCACGTCACCGGAAAACCGCTTGATGACTTTTTCGCGAGCCAGCGTGACCTCCACAACTTTCGCAGATAACGTCCACGCCCAGCCGCCCATCCCTAACAGGAAGACCAGGAAAATAAAGCACCAAAACGCGCCAGGCGGCGACCGAATACACGCCCAAAAGGGAGTCGGTAATAACAGCGTCTTGTCAGGCCCCAGCAGAACGGACTCGCTGGAATAGATCACCCCATCGTATTTGACAGGCTGCTCTTTCGTTGGCGCGATCAACGCACCTGCGTCCGAAAACTGAACGTTCTCTGCAGACTTAAGCAGCTCCACTGTTCGATGAGTGACATACCAGTTCAGGATAAACGCGGCACAGATCACCATGGTACACGACAGCCCCCAGGTGAATCCTGATTTCAAGACAAACCCCTTGTGGTTCATCACGAATTCCCAGGCGTTCGGCATAGCGGCTTTATAAAACTCTTCGGGCGGAGGCCCTTTGCGTTTCCGTTTGGCTTTCTGTTGTTGGCTGAGTGCTCCGGTTTGGATGTTTACGCCACACTCAGGACACTCGAAGTCTTCCTCGTCGACAACCGTCGCGCAGTTGGGACAGAGTTTTTCGTCACCTTCCGCCTCGTCCAGGTCCAGGCCACCGAACATGTCTGCCGGGTCTGACGGTTCGTCGAAGGCCGGCGGTCGCGGCTTCTTCTTCTTCTTCTTTTGTGCAGGCGGCGCACTGCTGCCGGCTGCGGGAACGGGCACACGGCCACCGCACTTTTTGCATTTGACCGCTCGACCGGCCGCTTGATCAGAAACCGTCAATACGGTGCTGCATTCGTTGCAACGAACCTTGATTGGCATTGCCTCTGTCTCTTCCTGAATCCGCTCGGTGTTGAGCAGGTGACGAATCGAAATCCCCGAAAAGCCAGCCGCCACGATGGGCGCGGCCAGCAATTCCGCATTCATACCTCAGATGCAGACAAATTTCATGTCTGGAGTGCTGCGACGAGCCGGTTGATTGGGAAAAATCGCCCCGTGGGGGATTCCTTTTGTCATCACGACTCTGAATTCAGAATAATCGCGCCCTGAAAACGGCGTCATGCGGGATTCGCATTCAGGATTCGAAACAGTGCAATGCATCATTCTGGAGCCGCAGATCATCCAACTCCGCACAAACGGCATCGAAATCCAGGCACCCCGCGAAACCCCAGGGCCATTGGTCTCCTTGATCCCGGGATGAATTCACTGTGTAATTGCAATTTGCCAATGCGGTTTGTGTTTCCCGAATTGCAACGCTTGAGCGCCTATGGATTCTCTGAACCCCACAAAATTGATGCTCGTTTCGGTCATTGCCTTCGTGTTTGGTTGTTACATGTTGTACACGTGGCCTCCGATTGCCGCCGACCGCAACTTTCCCATCGTCACCGGCAAAGTGACTGATCGCAGACAGCTGGGACAGCGTGAGGCGGAGTTCACGATTCAGGTTTCTGCCCCACCAGCCATCGTTCATGCGCATACGCAAAAGTATCTGCTCAATCGAGTCCCTGACGAAGTTCGCTTCCACTATACCGGTGATTCAGAATGCGAAGTCTACCTGATTGATCATGAAGAGAACCCGCTGTGGATTGCTTTGACGTGCATGGCCGGGGCGATCTTTCCAGGAGCTCTCGCGTATCGCGGCTTTCGGATTGGCGCTCGTTAGCGACAGCAGGATTTTCCCTGTCCGAACATTTTGTCCCGGCAACGACGCTTTGGCGGCGATATCTCGCGTCTGCGTTACAGTAGAATTCCGGGGCAGGTTTTGTGAACATATGTTCGCAGACTTCACCCCGCCGCTTCTTAATTTGCGTTCGCAGGAGACACTCGCAATGCGACCAATGTTAACCTCGGTTTCTTCGTTGTCCGTCTTCGTGCTGATCGTTTGTGCGTTTGCTGTCGACTGGAAACTGCACGCAGATGAACTCCGAAAACCAGGTGACGCTGTTGCGGGACTTGACGTGGCCGATGGCTTAGAGGTCACGCTAATTGCGGCCGAGCCACTGTTGCTGAGCCCCTCGAACATCGACGTCGACCATCTGGGACGCATCTGGATCTGTGAAGTCGTGAACTATCGACACTTCGCGAACAAAGACAATCCTGCTCGCGAAGCCGGCGACCGCATCCTGGTGCTGGAAGACACTGATGGCGATGGTGTGATGGACAAACAGACCACGTTTTACCAGGGACGTGATATCGATTCTGTTCACGGCGTGTGTGTGCTGGGAAATCGCGTCATCGTTTCTGCGGGCGAGAATGTGTTTAACTTCTACGACGACGACGGCGACCTGAAGTCGGATCGCAAAGAGGTCATGTTCACCGGCATCAAGGGCACGCAGCACGACCACGGCATCCATAGCTTTACGTTTGGTCCGGATGGGCGTCTGTATTTCAACTTTGGCAATGCTGGTAAAGAACTTCATCGGCCCGACGGTTCATTTGTGGTGGATGTGGCTGGCAAAGAGGTCAACGATTCGCGACAGCCCTATCAGGAAGGCATGGCGTTTCGTTGCGAGCTGGATGGTTCCAAAGTGGATACACTGGGCTGGAATTTTCGCAACAACTGGGAACTGTGCGTCGACAGCTTTGGCACGGTTTGGCAATCAGACAACGATGATGACGGAAACAAAGGCGTTCGCATTAACTACGTGATGGAATATGGCAACTACGGTTACAAAGACGAATTCACCGGAGCAGGTTGGCGTGATCCTCGCACAGGCTGGGAAGACAACATCCCGCAACGCCACTGGCACCTGAACGATCCGGGTGTGGTGCCCAATTTGCTGCAAACCGGTGCGGGCTCTCCGACCGGAATCGCAATTTACGAGGGAGACCTGCTGCCTGAACGGTTCCGCAATCAGCTGATTCATTGCGACGCTGGCCCGAGCGTCGTTCGCAGCTATGCTGTTTCTAATGACGGGGCAGGATACAAGGCAGAAATCAACGACATCCTGACGGGGGTTCGTGATCAGTGGTTCCGTCCCTCAGATGTTTGCGTTGCACCGGACGGCTCGCTGATCGTCGCTGACTGGTACGATCCCGGCGTGGGAGGACATCGCCAGAGTGACATCGAACGCGGCCGGCTGTTCCGCGTGGCACCCCCGGGTTCGCAGTACATGGTGAACAAACCGGATTTCTCGACAGTTGCAGGTGCGGCGGAAGCACTACAGAGTCCAAACGTGGCGACGCGTTATCTGGCTTATCAAAAGCTGCGTGCGGCTGGTGAAGACGCCGAGGACGTTCTGGCAAAAATCTTCGAAGATCATTCCAATCCCCGCATGCAAGCGCGAGCCCTGTGGTTACTGGGACAGGTCGCAGGCAAATCCCGCGGCTATCTCGGCCAGGGATTAAAAAGCGAAAACAGCGACCTGCGGATCACAGCCCTCCGCATCGCGCGGCGCAACGGAGAACACATCGACGACGCGGCGGCTTTGCTGTCGCGTGACGAATCGCCGCAGGTTCGACGCGAAGTTGCCATCGCACTACGGCATGGTGCGGAAGGCAGTAAGAAAGCGGATGTCTGGGCTAAGCTGGCGACCGCCATGCCATCGCATGATCGTTGGTATCTGGAAGCACTGGGAATCGCTGCCGAAGGCGATTGGGACAATTGTCTTGCCGCAGTGGCCGAACGCCTGCGTGACACGCCCGATGTTAGCCCGGAAACGACGGCCAGCATTGTGTGGCGCAGTCGGGGCTCCCAATCACCACAGAAGATCGTTGAGCAGATCCTGACGCTGGCGGCATCATCGAACGATCACACCCACTCACATTTATTGTCGTACTTCCGTGCTCTGGACTTTCAGCCGCAGAGCGACGTCAAACAGCAAATCAATCAGTTGCTGAGCAAGGACTCACTCAGCAAAGTCTCTGAAGAGAATGCTCCGATTGTGATCGCGGAAGCACTGCAGCGGCTAAGCAGCAGCGACATTTCGTCGAACCCAACCGCTCAGGCCGCACTGGATCGGGCACTTACGGATCTGCAGGGCACCACGCAGTTCATTCAGCTTGTGCAACGCTTTGAACTCAAGGATCGCTACGGAGATTTGCTGACTTTGGCGCAGCAGAATCCGGATCAGCAAATTGGTGTGGAGGCCATTCGGGCACTGCTGCGTAACAAAGAGTGGAACGTTCTGGGGAACGCGATGAAGAGCAAAGACACCAAAGCCGCGCTAGCGACAGCTCAGGCCATGGGAAACTCTCTGGACGGAGCAATCGGTGGTATCCTGATCGGCGTGATTAAAGACAATTCCGTTGCGATCGATGTTCGTCGGGAAGCCGTGCGCGGAGCCACAAAGGTGAACTACGCGGCCTCGGAACTGGTGAAGGTCTATGAAGCCAAACAGCTTGACCCGGAACTCAACCAGGCCCTGGCGGCTGGTTTGCATGCTGCTCCATCACGCGGCACCCGTGAAGCGGGAGCTCGCTTGTTTCCTTTGCCGGCAGCCAAAGAAGGCAAACCACTTCCTGCCATCAGTGAGCTTGTGGGCACGAAAGGCGACACGATCAACGGTCGACTGGTCTTCAATACCACAGGAACGTGCCACAAGTGCCATGTGGTGAACAAAGTCGGTAGAGAACTCGGGCCGGACCTGTCGGAAATCGGCAGTAAACTCAGCCGCGAAGCGATGTTCGAATCCGTCATTTTCCCCAGCGCCGGGATCAGTCATAACTACGAAGGCTATACCGTGCTGCTGACTTCGGGGATTACGGTTTCGGGTCTGATTACCAGCGATACAGACGAGGAAACCAGGATGAAGTCGGAAGACGGACTTGTGCGAACGTTCAAAGCTGGTGAGATCGAAGAAAAAGTCAGGCAGAAGATTTCCCTGATGCCTGCTGACCTGCAGAAGGTCATGACCGCTCAGGAATTAGTCGACGTTGTTGACTACCTGCAGACGTTGAAAAAGAAATAGAGAATTATGGAACGCGGTATCAGTTTGTTGGGTCTTGTCGTCATGGCCCTGCTGGCCTGGACCATGAGTTCTCACAAACGCAAGGTCAGCCCGCGCATTGTCGTGGGCGGATTCTTTTTACAATTCCTGTTTGCGTTTCTGATTCTGAAAACGACTCCCGGTGCGTATACGTTTACGGTGATCGGCGACTTCTTTACGGGCATCCTGCAGTTTGTCGACAAAGGCACTGCGTTTTTGTTCGACGTGTTCCCGCGACCGAATGACGCTCAGGCACTACCCGCGCAATACACGTTGTGGCGTTCTTTTGCCTTCGGGATTCTGCCCACGGTGATTTTCTTTTCCGCCTTGATGTCTGTGCTGTATCACCTCGGCGTCATGCAGTTCGTTGTCAAGGCCCTTGCCTGGCTGATGCGCAAGACACTGAGGACATCCGGGGCAGAAACACTGTCAGCCGCCGCAAACATCTTTGTTGGTCAGACAGAAGCACCGCTTGTCATCAGACCGTATGTCGGCCAAATGACGTTGTCCGAACTGAACGCCGTGATGGTTGGCGGGTTCGCCACGATCGCTGGTGGAGTTCTGGCGGCGTATGTCGGCATGGGTATTGACGCCGGACATCTGATCACGGCATCGGTCATTTCGGCACCGGCAGCGTTGATGATCGCCAAGATCATGCAGCCGGAAACGGAAGAATCGAAAACAGCGGGGGAAGTCAAATTTGAAGCCAATACGGGCTGTGTGAATGTTATCGAAGCCGCTGCGGAAGGCGCGTCAGCGGGACTGTCGCTGGCGTTAAACGTCGGAGCGATGTTGATTGTGTTCGTTGCCTTCGTGGCCATGGGAAATGCTTTTGTCGGCTGGATCGGCGGCCAGATTGCTTTCTGGTGCGGCTATCCGGCTGCTGCCGGGTGGAGTCTTGAGATGTTCTTTGGCTACGTGTTCGCGCCATTCGCCTGGCTGATGGGAATTCCATGGCATGAATGCCGAAAGGCTGGCGAAATCCTCGGTACCAAAATGGTGGTCAACGAATTTCTGGCCTACATCCAGCTGGGCGGCCTGAAAGAAGAATTCAGCCCCCGAACCTACACGATCATGACCTACGCTCTTTGTGGATTTGCCAATTTCAGTTCTATCGGCATTCAGCTGGGCGGCATCGGTGGCATAGCACCCGAACGCCGATCGGACCTGGCAAAACTTGGTCTACGAGCCATGCTGGGCGGAACGCTGGCAGCGTTTATGACAGCCTGCGTGGCCGGCTTCCTGATCAGTGATGCGGAAATTGAAGCTGGCGCCGTAAAACCGAATGTGGAACAAACCGAAGAGGCAGCCGAGCAGGCGAGTCCAGCAGACACAGACGCCGCGAACCTCAACGATGACGTGTTTCGGCCCGTCGGAGCGGCCCTCGGTTAGTTTGGGGAGTCAACCATGAAGTGGCTACAACATGTCGTCCCATTGGGACTATCGGTCAACGAGAAAGTCAACACGTCAGAATAGTCCTTGCGGCGGCACCGCTCACTTGGCAATCCGCAGATTCTCGAACCAGTAAAGGCCCGATTTGCCAGGCGCCACGATATCGACATCGCCGTCCTGGTCTAAATCTTTGACTGCCATTTGCAGGCCTGTACCAGCAGAGCCGCGTGGGAAGTCTTTCAGAGCATCCCGCTGACCGGCATTCGCTGGCGCGTTGGGAGCGGGGTCCCCTTGGTAGACAACGGTCTTTACCCACTTCGTGGTCTTGCGATCGAAACGATAGCTGAAGACGCATGGTTCTGCGGTCGCTCCGGGTTCACTGGAGTGAGCATAGATTCGTTTTCCCGTGACGAATTCCAGCTCACCATCGCCGTTGAAGTCGGCCAGGTGCAGGGCGTGAACCTGTGAGAAACTGGTATCGATGTCTTCTTTGGTCCAGGTTCGTTTGCCGTTGCTGTCTTTTGACTGCTTCAGCCAATGTAATCCGAAATTGTGGCCCATGCCCCAGGTAACGTCAGTATCGCCGTCACCGTCGAAGTCATGTCCGATGATTTCAATGCTGGCAGTTCCCAGCGAGAACTCGGCGTGAAAATTCCAGTCGGCGTCTCGCTCAGCTGGCTGCTCGTACCAGCCTTTGGGGGTAATGATGTCAATCCGACCGTCGCTGTTGACATCTCCATGGCCGATCCCATGCCCGGCTCCTTCCCGTGACAGCTGACGCTGTTCCCATTTGACTTCCGGCGTCGTCGACTTCAACTCATACCACACCACCTGCCCGCCAACGTTGGGCAGATAGACCGGCGTGCCGTCACCATACAGGTCGACGAGATAGCTGGTCTCCATGGAACCGGGCGTGTCGATGAGATGTTCGGTCCACGGCCCGGTCGGATCATCCGGTTGTTCGACCCATGCGATACGTCTGCTGAAGTACGCACACGTCACGATGTCGACTTTGCCATCTCCGTTGACGTCCAGCGGAACATCGGCGAAATCTTCATGGTAATGGGGATTCGTTCCCGGCTGCACATCGCGAACTTTGTGTCGTACCCAGTCCGGAGCCGCATACCACGAATCCCCACTGAAGACGTCCAGCTTGCCGTCGCCATTAAAATCAGCCACTCCCACAGCTTCGAACGGTGACTGATCATTGATCGTGTGCTTCCGCCATTGTGTCGAAGCCGGATCATCTGCGACCAGCCGACTGTTCGACGCGCAAACAGTCAGGAAAGCAACGCCGATAATAGATAGATGAGAGGATTTCAATATCGTGGCTCCGAGATAAATTGGTGGTAGTGGATTTGCGACGTCACTTTCGGGACCGAAAATGTAGCTTCCCCGACGATGAACGCCAACGATCAGCAGAAACTCCTCGACACTTCGTCAGTCGGCAACAGGATCGCCGAAACTCAACAACCGAACGCACCTCATAACCCCACTGCGGGAAACAGCGACCGAATCGGTTGGCCAGCAGCGATGGGAAACGGTCGGCCCAGCCGGTCGATGATCTCTCGCTGGTAATTCAGGCCGAATCTCCAGAACATCGTCGCAGCAAGATCACCCGGCGTGACGGCACCGGATATTGGATAGGCACCCAGGCGGTCGCTGGCTCCATAGACAGAACCGCCCTCAACGCCACCACCGGCCATCAAAACGCTGTAGCAGTTGGGCCAGTGGTCGCGACCCGCACTTGCGTTGATCCGTGGTGTGCGCCCGAACTCACCCATCACAACAACCAGTGTTTCTTCCAGCAGGCCTCGATCCTCAAGATCTTCGATTAACGCTGACAAGCCGTGGTCCAATGGAGCCAGTAGTTCGCGATGCCGGGGAAAGATTGTCGAGTGACTATCCCAGTTCGCGTCCTGCCCGTTCCGCACACCATCATGAACATTGATGAATCGCACACCGGATTCGACGAGCCGTCGCGCCAGAAGCAGACTTTGCCCGAGTTTATGTGAACCGTAACGCTGACGAACGCGCTGTGTTTCCCGTTCAAGATCGAAAGCTGCCTGAATTCCTTCGCTCTGCAGTAACTCCGTTGCTCGTTTTTGATAGGACCGCAGACCCTCGCCGTCAGTTTCGGATCCAATCTTTTTATCCAAAGACTGTAGCAATGATCGTCGATCTGACATGCGGTTCTCAGTGACATCTGCTGGCAGTCTGAGGTTGCGGACTTTGAAATCGGGCAGATGAGGCTCTCCGGTAATCTGCATCGGGTCGTGGCTGGCTCCGAGAAATCCGGCGTTCTGTCCTGCCAGGTCGACAACATTGTGCATCACATGCGGCAGCGCGACGGTTGTAAGTGGATTAACGGTCGGTGGCATAACGCCAATGGCGGCGAGGTAACTCAGCGTCGCGCCGAAATTGGGGAAGTCTCTCGCCCGGTCGGCTCCCAGAATTTCGTTATTGCTGCTCGGGGCACGACCGATCATTGCCTGGTACATGGCGGAATTGTGATTCGTCAGATCATGGTGCATCGAACGAATGACCGCCATGCGATCCATCACCTGAGAACAACTGGATAAGTGTTCGCAAACGATTCGGCCGGGAACGTTGGTTTGAATCGGACGATATTGTCCACGCACCTCAGACGGTGCGTCTGGCTTCATGTCGACGGTATCGAGATGACTTGGTCCGCCGTAAAGCATCAGCATGATGCACGACTGAATCGGCTTGCGAGGCTGAGGCTCTGCCGCCACCGTGCGGGATTGATTCAAAACGGCAGCCAGCGCACCAACGCCGCCGAATTGCAGCACTCGTCGCCGCGACACTGAGCGGTCCAGGATGCCAGGGATCTCAAGCATGCTTAGTTTGTTCCTGAGAGGATTGGATGGAAAGTTGGTGTTGTTTCTGATTCCCCCTGCAAGACGAGTTGGGCGAAAGCAATTCAATCCTTGTCAGGGCACTGGCGATTTTAGCCTACCGAGATGACACGCGTCAAATTCTCTCGGTATCTGGCCCCTGTTGAGAGAATTGGACGGCAACCAGTTATGGTCCCGCAAAAAGCTGTTGCCGCCGCGATTTGATGCTCGATTGGGGTTTGGTAGCCTTCCCGAATACGATCACCGTTGCTCACTGCAGGTCTGTGAACGTGTGAAGATCGTCGTCCGAACGCACGAGACGGATGATCAGTCTTCCCCACTCATGATCGATGCCGTGGTCCCCAGTTCGACACCAGGATTCATCGGAGATTTACTATCCGGACTTGGTTTGTCGGCAGCGTTCGATGGGTGTGTTGCGGCAGGTTGCCAACTGCAGCCCCAACGGTATCAAACCAGAGGATATAGTGACTCCTTTGTTCGTGCGTGTCAGTTTGTATTTCCTATTCGGTGTCGGCCTGACTGGCGTCGGAGGCTGGCTTCTGCGCGGGAGTATGGTTCCAGTGAAAAACACGCAGGGCACGACTCACTGAATGGCGGCAGCTCCTGACGGGTTTCGTGACATCATTTCGTAAACAACGTGAGATCACGCAGACCGAAATCTACTGTGATTGACGTCACTTTCCCCCGCGATCGACAACGCATGTCATGCGGCCGTCCTCGGATTTGAATTCAAACGTGGCCCCCTTGATCATCGCTCCCACCATGAACGCGCAAATCAACATGCAGGGCAGGATCAGCAAGGCCATCACCGGAAACGTGGCCAGATTTCGTAACAGTGAACCGCCCTGACTAAATCGACACGCCGCACTAAACAGGATTGCTGTCAGCCACAAAACACCAATTGTGACGCACAACGCGACCAGACGATTCTCACGCAGAGCCACCTTAATCTGGTTCAAGACCTGCTGCTCCATCGATTCCGGAAACTCAACCAATGCGAACGTTTGCTGCATGGGATGAGACCCCGCTGAACTCTCAATGACCTCGGTTCTGGCATCTGTGCTCAGAATACAGAAACGAAGCGCTTGGTCAGTTAAAGAAACGTCAACCAGCTTCTGCCAGTCTTCGTTAGCCCCAAACTCCTTTGCCGCCCGGCGGCTGACTTGTTCTTTTAACGCAGTCACGATGGATTCACGCAGCGCTTCTTCTTCGTCAATCGTCGCTTCCAGAAACTCTGACTTCACCACCAGCTGGCCGACACCGGGATTGCTGACCCATGATGCCAGCACATGCGGTGGTCGCTCTGCCACAACAACCTCGTCAGTCCCGTCAGACTCGGCAGGCAGCGAGCCACTGACTCCGGGCGGCTCAGTGCCCTGTGAGACAATCACCTGAGACAATGCGGTTGCGATGATCTGCATCGCACCCGGACTCAGTACGTGCCGCAGCGTATCTGGGTCAAGTGCATCCAGTAGAGCCGGTGGTATGGCGCCCGCGCCAGTTGTTGGCAGCGGGACCATCGCATAAACACGCTTGAGTCCTTCTAAGCCGGCAACTGCGTTTGCTCCATCCTGACCAAGCAACTTTTGCAAGTCGTCACCAGAAATGAGCAGCACCATCGTATCGTTGGCGACCCCCGCGGCTGGCTCCGGAGCTCCTGGCTGTTCGTCAGTCTCGGCTGTCGCCTGAGGCGACAGCGTGGCTACTGGACTGGCCACATCGAAGTCAACTTGAGCAGCATCTCCATCAGTAGCAGACGGCTGATTGGCTGCCGCAAAAGTCCACAATCCAAGTAGCATCGCCATCACCATCGCGGCCGTCACAACGACGCGCGATAGCAGTCTGCGGAGTGCGACCCAGCAGCTTCGCTGCGATACTGCGAGCTGCAACGCCGCATAGATGAAGGCGGTCATCAGGAATAGTCTGATCATGAACGACAGTTCCTTATGCCTGTGTCAGTGAAGTGACTTCGCGATTAACCATCTGCTGCGGCGTCGCATCAGCAGAAGGTTGCGGGGGAGAGTTCAGCGGCCAGAGACGACGATCTTCCGGCGGTGTCCAGCCAGCCGAAAGTTGCACGACAGCGGAAATGGCGAGAGCCCATGTCGCTCCCAAAGAATCCGGGAAGGCGTACTGCTGCAGCACACTGGCCACAATCACTCCCATCAGTAATGTAAATAAAGCGCTCGACACACGAAATCGTGACTTGCGGAAGCTATCGATCTGCCACCACCAGCGCCGAACAGAAAACAGAGCAGCGAAGAACAGCATGAAACATGCAATCGTCGGGAAGCCACTGCCATCTGCCATGTTTACTCGACCAAGGATGTATTCATGAGCACTGCTGTTACCTCGAAACAATGCTGTGCGATCAATTAACAGATACTTCGGCAGCAATGCAGCCACCAGACCGACGCCCAATCCAAGTCCGCCCAACACAATTCGGCGACTGAAGCTGTCGCCGGAACGACCTTCCCAAAGTTTCGATGGGACGATCAGCGTCCACGCAGCCAACATGGTGATGGTGCCGAAGTAGACAGCCTGAGCGACATCTGCCAATAAATCTGTGGTGAAGTACACGGCTGTTGTCACCAAAGCCGCGGCTGCGAGCGACATCGAAACAGATGTCGATACATCAGTCGCTCGTTGACGCCTGGAGATTGTGCGTGCTGTTGCCGGCGTGTAGACGGCTGGTCGATACTTTTTTGCCAGTTCAGCCGGAGGAAGCTGGCGCGCAGGCCGGGCATCTTTGGCCATCGCTGGTTGATTGGTGCGTTGTGGCGGTGGCGGTTCTCCATTGGTGGGCGTTCCGTGCTCAACGGGCTGACCTTCGCGAGTAAACGTGGTGAGCAGTTGATAGCCCAGGTATGCGGCGCCACCGATCATTCCACCAACGGCGACCGGACGCAGCATGCCCGATTCAATCACCAGCAGCGCCACCGCACCACCAATTACCCACTGCAATGGAGCAGGCAGCGCTGACCAGTAGGTTCCCAGCGAAGTTATCGCATTCTTTGTTGCGTTCGTTTCTGTCGTGCGTTCCGGATGAATTTCAATATCAACGACAGTGTCTTCGTGACTCCGGCGTTGTGCATCCACTGACTGAACCGGTGCTGCTGACGCAAAGGCAGTCAGTGGCACGGGGGCAGAAATATTTTCCCCCGCGACGGCAAGGCGAAACTGTCGATCGACTTCTTCGACTGTCTTGGTACGTTTGTCCGGATCTTTTTCCAGGGCAGCGCTGATGACGGGACGCAGTTTTTTCGGCAATACGCTGACGTCAGGATCGGCTGTCAAATGCTTCATCAGAATTTCGGCTGTCGTCTGACCGTCGAACGGCACTGTGCCGGTGATCATTTCGTACAGCATGATCCCCAACGCATACACATCGACTTCGCGTCCGTAACGTCCGCGGGCGACTTCCGGGGCCATATAGTAAACGGTGCCCACGCTTTGAGTCTGAGCACTCCGGCGACTCTCGGAAATGTATTTCGACAGTCCGACGTCGCCGACCTTGATCGCGTTGTGGTCACGAAAGACGTTTGCCGGTTTCAGGTCGCGGTGCACGATGCCCCGGTCGTGCAGAAAGCTCAATCCCGCGGTAATTCCAGTCATCCAGTTCAGGACTTCCTGAACCGGCATGCCTTTCGGATAGTCTCGCAGAGTTTCGTACAGTCCACGGCCGCTGACGTATTCCATCACGACCCAGTGATCGTTGTCTTCATCCTGGCGGATGTCAAAGATCGTGACCAGATTTTGGTGCTTCAAATTCAAGCACTGAGTGACGCCGCGAAGCTCGATCTCCAGATTGTTATTCAGCAGCTTTAACGCCACCTCTTTGCCAGCATCGCTGAGCGCATAATACACTTCGCCGAACCCACCGCGGTGGATTGCACGCTTGATGGTGTAACCATCAAGAGGACGTGCTTCTGGTGCGAAGGTAAATTTCATGATTAGCGACCTGACCCTGTTGATTTCCGTTTCTCCAAACGAACAGCTTTGCTGTCGGGGACTCCGGTTTTGCCCACACCAAAACTGGTGCAGACAGTCTCCGACAGCAAGCTGTCGATTTGGATCGTTATTCGACCTGCTCTACTCGAAACCGTAACCCTTCACTTGTCAACACTGATCCATGCCGCAGTAGACCTGCATCACAAACAATATGTCCGTCGATTGACAACGCCGCTTTCGAGCGACATCTCAACTCTCCATCCTGATGAAACACAACGACCATCTCCGGCCACTCGCTGCACCACACATGATGGTCTCGCCGCGGCCCCAGCAGACAGTGATCTGCGAGTAATATGATACCGTCGAGGCTATGCGAAGGTCGATGGTCGCTTTCAAAATCAATAACTGCAGAAGAACTTAACGCACAGGGAGTGCGAAAACCCAGTTTAACTCGTTCAGCCAGACAAATCTGATCGCCGCTGCGCAGGACGCCGGAATCGGCGATCGTCCGGCCGGATACCGATGTTGGTTGATGAGCGTATAATCGCCATTCTGTTGAATTTCGCTGTATCGTGGCGTGCTTACGTGAAACGTTGGCCAGCAGGGCGATGTCCGCGGATTCGTGGTCCAGTGAAGGAGCACCGATGACGAAGGACTCCCCGACACACAGCTGCCATGCTCCGACGCCGTCAATCCACAACATGTATTTGCGGCAGGCCGATCCGTTCACCGTATTGCCTCTGGAAGGTATGTCTTGTGTTACAGGCACGCGAGTTTCAGCGAACCAGTGGGTTGGCTGAAACCGATCGCTAAATTGTATTGTGCCTGAATTCATTTCTGTTGTCTTAAGTGTCCGTTAGCGGTGATTCGTTCGCACAATTCAGCAGAAAAGTCGCTTTATCAGTAACAACAGGGTATTGGTGATCCGGGATCAAACGTTTCTAAAAAAATCCGGTCCAGGAATCAGATTTGGGTAAGGGCTTTCACGTTGAAAAACTCCAGGCCCGATCTTCGAGCCTGGAGTTGTGTGTGTCCCGGTTAAACGACAGCTTTCCCTGTCTGTCTGTCTGCGTTTCGACGCTCCGGTGGTAAAACTAACGACCGAATCGCGGTTATAGCGAAGTGTTCGTGGCAACTTCAGAAACTGCCCCGTCACCGATCAGACCGAAGTGCTGATCAATCGCATTCACGACATCCGTGTGCACTTCAGCTTCTTCTTCGACCGGAATACGGCCCAGAACGTTGCCCTGTGTTTCCAGCAGCGACTCACGGACATCCAACGCGTGATTCAGTTCGCTGATCATGCTTTCCACATGGCTCAGTTTCGAATCATCGACTTCGATGCTGTTCACTGCTTCCGTCGCCTGAATCGTTTTCAGGCGAGCTTCCAGATTGCACACCTGCACGGACAGGTCCTGCTTGCGGCCCATCATGCTGTCCAGTTTCCTCTGGTTGGCTCGTAGTGTCTGCTTCTGAGCAGCCAGAATCTGTCGGTCACGTGTCGCGGCTTCTTCGCCGTTCTGGAACGCTTCGAAGCGATCAGCAAGATCGGCTTCGACTTCGTTGCGAGTGTAAGACACGTGTCGGTAGGTGAATTTGTCTCGGCTCCCCGCCAGATCGCCACGCAGCGCGAGGATTGCTTCTTTTTGCTTTGCAAGCTTGTTTTCTTTCTCCACGATGGATCGGTCGAGATCCTTAACGTCGACACTTTGTTCCGCCACGACTGTCATGTGCTGGCGAATTTCCGGCATCAGTTGATCGATTTCGTTGCGAATTCGATCCAGCTCGAACTCCGGAGTGATCTCCGACTTCACAGCTTCTCGAACGTTCGTACAGGCTGTGGTGAAGTAGCTGTACATATCCGTTCCGAACACGAAACCCGCCAACGTGGTTGCCATCAGCGATCCGACCACAAACTTCTTAATCATTGCTAATTCTCCTGACTGAAAACTCTTACCGTTTGGGAAACACACACACTGTGTTGGGACAGTAACAACCGTCCATGCTCAGTAATTCGCTGCTGCGGCTGAGAGATTTGTAATAATTCGTCCGGAATTCAGAAACTTAATGAAATG
>CALFOL010000047.1 GCA_937919915.1 uncultured Planctomycetaceae bacterium | reverse complement strand
CCATTGCCAATGGTGAAAGTCGAGCGGCGTCAATGGGAATGAGTCCTCAAGGAGGTCTTCCGAACAACAACCGTGTTGGCGATTTCGATGCTTATGCGATTCCGGTGATCATGAAGGCCACCGGTCTGACGTTCGAACAAGTGCTACAGGAAATGAGTTCCAAAGGCGGTCTGCTGGGAATCAGCGGACTCAGTGGTGACTGCCGAGATCTGGAGAACGCGGCAGCCGAAGGACATGACCGAGCGGAGAAAGCACTGAAGCTCTTCGAAGCCTCGATCAGATCGTACATCGGATCGTACGCAGCGTTGCTGGGCGGAGTCGACGTTATCGTCTTTACCGGCGGCATTGGAGAAAACAGCGAACGGATTCGCGCTAACGTCTGCCGTGACATGGAGTGGGCAGGTGTCGAGTTGTGTTCTGAAAAGAACGCAGCGGTCAAACGAAACACTGAAGTCTGCATCAACGCTGACAGCAGCAAAGTGCAAATCTGGGTGATTCCAACGAATGAAGAGCTGGTTGTCGCAAGACAAACAGCAAAGGCTATCGCGTAGAGAGTGTTGAGTTCTCAGTGTTCTGTTTTCCAGGAACACCGGAGCCTGACACTGCGTTTTCTGAAAACTGAAAACTCAAGACTGAAAACTTCCCATGTTCCTAGCCCGAATCACAGGCAGCATCGTCTCATCACATAAGGCCAAAGAGCTGATTGGCCAAAAGCTGTTGATCGTTGAGCCGCTGCGGATCAACGAGAAGGATCAAAGCAACCTGCAGCCAACCGGTCGTTCGTTCGTCACTGTTGATACTGTCGGAGCGGGCGAAGGCGAAGTTGTGTTGTGCGTGCAGGGAAGCAGTGCACGGTTTACGCCGGGGACAAAGACACTTCCAATTGATTGTGCCATTGTCGGCACGGTTGATTCAGTCACTGTTCACGACAAAACGATTTTCGAAGGCGGAGAGATTTCGTAAGGCGAAATGCCGACACCAGCGAATTTGAAATTTGAAATCTCAGATTTGAAATTGCAAAACAACAACCATGTCCAATCCTTATTCCCCACCAGATCAACAGGAACCCGCAGGTCAGGCAGCCTCACTGGCAAGACAAGCGCGGGGTCTTCAGATCATCACCTTCGCAATGGCGATGGGAGTTCTGGTGTTTATGGGGATGTGCCTGGTCATGAATGAAGGCGTGCTGGGGGAGAAGCCAGAACTGCTGTCGTGGATTGGGATCGGCTTTGCTGCCATCACGTTCGTCACTCACCTGGTGCTTCCGGGGATTGTGGCGAACGCAACGTTGAAAAAACGTTCCGGAGACAACGTTCGCTCAGCGGATGAGGCTATGAAGTTTGATCTGGTTGTACCTGCATTTCGCCTAAGACATATCGTGACATGTGCCCTGCTGGAAGGCGGAGCAATGCTGAATCTGGTGGCATACCTTGTCACTGATTACGCTGGCAACCTGATGGCCGCCAGCGTTCAACTAACAATGATGCTCATCCGGTTCCCAACAGCGACAAGGTTGCAGTTCTGGGCTCAGGATCGAATCCGTGAAATTGAAATGAGGTAGCGGCAAAGCCGCAGATTTCAGTTTGCTGTTTTCAGTTTTCAGAAAACGCAGACGGGATCGTGATCTTCTGAACACCGAACACCGAGAACTATTTCCCATGCAAGCAACAGAACAAGCCGTCCGGCAGATCGTTCAGGAAGTCCTGAGCCAGATTTCCGCCAATGGAACTGCGTCCAACCGCATCAGCGGCAGTGGCCCCGCCGGTAACTGGGGCGTCTTCAATGACGTGGACCAGGCCGTCGCGGCAGCTCAGCAGGGCTTCGAACAGCTTTGCAATGCACCGATGGAAGATCGTGCTAAGGCTATCGACATCGTCAAGACGATGTGTGACGAGCAGGCTGAAGAACTCGGTCGCATGGAGTTCGAAGAAACAAAAGTTGGCCGCCTTGAGCACAAGATCGGCAAGCTGCGAGTCATCAAGAGCGTTCCAGGCATTGAAGCTCTGCGAACCGAAGCCGTCAGTGGCTCACTTGGACTGACGATCACCGAGTACGCTCCATTCGGCGTTATCGGAGCCATCACACCGGTGACGCATTCGCTGCCAACACTGGCCGCAAACTTCGTCAACATGGTTGCTGCGGGAAACACCATCGTCGTCAACCCACACCCGAGCGGCAAGAGAGTCGCGGCTGAAGGCGTCCGTCGATTCAGCAAGGCGATTTACGAAGCCACTGGCTTGCAGAACCTGGTGACGATCATCGGCGAGCCGACGATCGAGTCTGCTCAGGCGATCTTTGATCACCGCGGCGTGAAGTTGCTGGTTGTAACCGGTGGACCTGGGGTTGCGCGAGCGGCTCTCCGCAGCCCTAAGCGAGCCATTGTTGCTGGTCCTGGCAACCCGCCTGTTGTTGTCGATGCCACAGCTGACATCAACAACGCTGCTCGATGCATCGTCGAAGGAGCTGCCTTTGACAACAACCTGCTGTGCATCGCAGAGAAAGAAGTCTTCGCCGTGAACGAGATCTTCGACCAGCTGATGAACGCAGTCGGTCAGCACGGCGGCTATCGCTTAAACGCGAGTCAAGTGGCTCAGTTCACAGCCAAAGCGTTTACTCCACCGAAAGACGCCAGCGATCACTACCACCTGAACCGCGACTTCATCGGCAAGGACGCGTCATGGTTAGCAGCTCAGATCGGCCTTAATATTCCGGCCAACACACTGATCCTGTACGGCGAAACAGACGAACACAACCCGTTTGTTCCTGAAGAACAGATGATGCCGTTCGTTCCATTCGTGCGAGCCAACTGCCCGGACCACGCGATTGCTCTGGCAAAGAAATACGAACACGGCTTCGGCCACACGGCAATCATTCACAGCCGCGACATCGACACTATCACCAAAATGGGTCGCATCATGAATACAACACTATTCGTTAAGAACGGTCCATGCATGGCGGGACTTGGTCTCGGCGGCGAGGGATTCCCAAGCTTCAGCATCGCAACTCCAACCGGCGAAGGGGTGACCAGTCCAATGACGTTCACACGACAACGACGCTGTGCGATGGTCGAGGGACTAAGGATCATTTAAGGGGGTCAGGTTTCAGGGAATTGCAGTGCCATTTGAGGAACTTGAGGTTTGGAAGAGTTCGTGCCAGCTGGCCGTTCCGTTTTACAAATCATTGGGTGATCGAAGGGACTCTGGACTGAAAGACCACATGCAAAGGGCCGCTGTTTCAGTGGCTTCGAATATCGCAGCAGGCTGCGAACGAACAGACAAAGAGTTTGCATGAGTTCCTGTCAATCGCCAGAGGTTCCTCTTCTGAACTACGAACACAGGCTTACATCGTCGAAGAAACCAAACGCATCAATCGAATGCTGTACGCAGTCGCCAAATCACGAACCAATCACGAACCTTAACCCTGAAACCCGCTGATGCAGGTGGCAACAGTCATTGGAAACGCAACCGCAACAGTGAAGCATGCTTCACTGGACGGCTGGCGACTGCTTGTCCTGCAACCACTTGATATCAACGACAAACCATACGAGTTTCCGGTACTGGCGATCGATAATCTGGGCGCCGGCAAAGGCGACAAGGTGTTCTTCACCAGCGATGGAAAGTACGTCGGAGCATTGGTTGGGCGAGACGACTGCCCAATTCGGTTCGCTGTTCAGGGAATGATTGACGGATGAGTCAAAGCGGAAAGCCGAAAGCGGATTCAGACCGACAGTTTGCTGTCGGACATTAGAAACAACATGACCTTCACTAACCAACAAATTGAGGCCATTACCGCCAGTGTGCTGCGAGAACTCGCTTCTCGCGGCGTCGCCGTCGCGCCTACGTCTTCGTTTCACCCGACGCCAACGGCGACACCCGCCGCAGATCCAGTTGAGGGCCTTGCCGATGGCGTCGGGCTCAAGGACAGGGTCGTCACGGAAGGTGCTTTGATTGCCGTCGGTGCCGCTGGTCAGAAGATTTCACTTCCTGTCGGAGCCATCATTACTCCATCAGGCCACGACTACATTCGCCGCAACGGTGTGACGATCATCAATGGCACACCCTCAACAGTTACATCTGGTTCTGGTCTGCTGATCGTAATCGGAAACAGCAACTCAGCTGTCTCTGCAGCGTCAACAGCCCAATGGCAGGTTATCAAGGCCGGTTGTGAATTCGACGCGGCTCGCAAAGCGACAAAGAAGCATTCAAGCCCGATTGTCTGCACAGGTGGCGAGCCATCCGTGACAGCATGCCTGGTCAATCGCAACGCAGACATCCGAGCGGCCGTGGTGACTCAAAACACAGACATCAAACTTCTGACAAGCGTGATGAATCCTCAAGTGTTCTGTCTGGATTCCTCCGGCTGGACGTTCGCGGCGTTGCTGAGGCTGTTTAGGACATTGACGAACGTCGGTTCTGCACCGGCGGGTTGGAGAGAATTAACATAGGGTTTCGGGCAACGGATTTCAGGTTTCGGGAAGTACACCACATCCCTGCAACCCGAAACCCTGAAACCCGAACCCCTCACGGAGTGAGCCCAGTGAGAATTATGGAATGTATCGGCAAGGTGACCTTGGCGAAATGGAATCCGGCACTCAACGGTGCCTCATGGAAGATTGCAGTGCCATTGCTGCACGCAGGAATACTGGGGAAGGAATCCGGACGGACAGAACCGATAGTGGTGTTTGATGAACTGGGAGCTGGCGACGGCAGCCTAATGGCAGTCAGCGAAAGTGCGGAAGCTTCGGCCCCGTTTCATCCGAACACAAAACCGATCGACGCTTACAACGCGGCGATACTTGATGAGTGTTCCGTTGTCAGTGTTCCGTCTTCAGACTGAATACCACAACGCGAATACTAGTAACATCCCTGCGATTTTTTGAACACTGAAAACTGGAAACTGAAAACTATGTCAAACTGGAACAGCGGAATCAACGATCGTCAGCTTAAAGAAGACATCTGTGAAATCGGTCGTCGTCTGTACGCCAAAGGTTTCGCCGCGGCCAACGATGGTAATATCAGCATTCGAGTTGGCGAGAACGCAGTTCTGTGTTCGCCAACGATGATCTGCAAAGGCTTCATGAAGCCGGAAGACATCTGTGCTGTTGACATGAACGGTGAGCAGATCGCTGGCAAACGAAAACGCACCAGCGAAGTGCTGCTGCACCTGGAAATCATGCGTAACCGACCCGACGTCAAGTCGGTCGTTCACTGCCACCCACCTCACGCGACTGCTTTCGCAGTCGCAAACGAGCCAATTCCGCAGTGTATTCTTCCAGAAGTGGAAGTCTTCATGGGCGAAGTCCCAATCGCTCCTTACGAAACTCCTGGTGATCAGAAGTTCGCCCAAACGGTGACTCCGTTTTTGAAAGCCACGAACACAATTATCCTGAAGAACCACGGCACGGTTAGCTTTGGCAAGACAGTCGAAGATGCATATTGGAAGACGGAAATTCTGGACGCCTACTGCCGCATTCTGCTGTTGGCGAAGCAAATGGGACAGCCGGAATACCTGGACGAACAAAAGAGCCGTGAGTTGCTCGATCTGAAGAAGAAGTGGGGCTTCGACGATCCTCGCTTCCACAACGAAGACTGCGATCTGTGCGGCAACAGTGCGTTCCGCGAAGGTTACAAAGAGAACATCCCCGTACAGCGAGCATTCGCGAAGGCCCCTGATTATCCAGGCATCCTGCAGGAACCATGTGGCACAGCCTGCGAAACACCAGCGGCTGGTAGTACGAACGAAGATCTGGTTCAGATGATCACAAATCAGGTTCTGGCTGCATTGGGTAAAGGTTGAGAGCGGAAAACGGAAAACTGAAAGCGGACTTCATTCACTGAAAACTGATTCCAGAAAACTGAGAGCTATGTCAATAAAAGTCAGCATTATCGGAGGCGGCGGCCTGGTTGGTTCGTGTGCAGGGTTTGCTTTGCAGGCGGGTAAGATCGTCAAGGAGATTTCCCTGGTCGACGTCAACCAGGAACTCTGCGAAGGCCAGGCGCTGGACCTGATTCATGGAGCATCTCTGATGGCTCCTCAGAAGATTACCTCCGGTGGCACAGAACAGTGCAAAGACGCCGACGTGATCGTGATCACAGCAGGCCTGCGTCGCAAACCGGACGAAAGTCGCCTTGATCTGATCAACCGCAATGTTGCGTTGTTCAGGAATATTCTGGCTGACGTTAAGAGCAACGGATTCAAGAAAGACGCCATCGTCTTTGTCGTTTCCAACCCTGTTGACGTTCTGACATATCTTGCCGTGAAGGAACTTGGCCTGCCAGCGTCGCAGGTCATAGGGCTCGGCACGGTTTTGGACACAACACGTCTTCGCAGCATGCTGGCCCTTCGACTGGACGTCCCTGCAACACAGGTCAACGTCACGATCTTCGGCGAGCACGGTGACAGCATGGTGCCGATCTGGTCTCAGGCTCAGATTGCCAACCTGCCGCTGGACAAATTTCCGGGTGTGACTCCATCACTGATCGCGGAAGTCGAAAAGAAGACTCGTGGGAGTGGGGCGGAAGTCATCAAGAAAAAGGGCGGAGCTGGTTTCGCTGTTGGCGTTTCTATCGCCGACGTCGTTCACAGCATCGCTCTCGACGACAACCGCATCCTGCCTGTCAGTTCTCTGCAGAACGGAGCTTATGGCATCAACGACGTTTGCTTATCGGTTCCAACAGTCGTTGGTCGTTCCGGCGTAAAGAGCCACATCGAAGTGGATCTCTGGAGCAAAGAAAAGACGGCTCTGCAGAAAAGCGGCAGCGTGCTGCGTGAAACGATCGACAAAGTTGTGAACGGGTAGGTCACGAACATGGCCGACGTCGATACAACGGGACGTCGTTGTCTTCTACCGACGCAATAGTCGCACAGCACGGATGACGTATACCAAACCGCTCCAGACGGTGACGCCGACAGCGGCCCAAAGCAGCGCGTCTCTTGTCGGGATCAACCATGGCCAGTTAAGCTCGGGGCTCAAGGACAACAGGCTGGCGGTCACAGCGACACATTGCAACAGCATTTTGGCTTTGCCGCTTAAGCTGGCAGAGAAATCTTTCCCCTGTTGTTCCAGAAACCCACGCAGACTGCTGATAAACATCTCGCGGCCAATCACGGCGATCGCCATCCATGCCGTCACGCCCGAGTGAATGGCGTTGTCCGCGGTTCCCGTGCCGTTTTTTTCCAGCAGAAACAGGAATGCACCACCGACGATGATCTTGTCAACGAACGGATCCAGAATGCGGCCGAGCGTAGTGACCTGACCGTATTTTCTGGCCAGATAACCGTCCAGCCAGTCCGTGGAAGCCGCTACAACAAATAGTGCTGCCGAAGCAAGCCAGTAGCCGCCCGTTTCGATCATCGCGAACAACACCAGCGCCAGCACCAGCCGACTGCAGGTGATGAGATTAGGAAGATTCAACGACTCACGGCCGATCGTTGCCGGTCTCGGGGCAGAGTCTGTCTGCTGTTCTGAGCTAGTCATAACGTTTGGTGGTTTCAGTCGATGAGTTCGACACTGTCGCAAATACCGACCAAATCGTAGTCTTCCTGCCGAATGATCTCAACAGGCACCATGGTGCCGACTGTCAGGTTTTCACCTGACACGTAAACGTTTGCATCAATCTCGGGGGCGTCCGCGAATGATCGCCCAATAAACAAGCCTTCTTCGACCTGATCATCCAGCAGAACATCCAGCTCGTAGCCCACCATTGACGCAGCGTGTTCGAACGCAATTTTCTGCTGAAGTTCCATCAACTCGTCACGCCGAGCGTTCTTGACGTCTTCCGGCAGATGGCCGTCCAGTTTTACAGCAGGCGTGCCTGGTTCATAGGAATACGTAAACACTCCCATCCGTTCGAATCTGGTCTCAGCCACGAAATCTCGCAGCTCGGCAAACTGTTTGTCTGTCTCGCCGGGAAACCCAGCGATGAATGTCGTTCGCAGCACCAGGTTCGGCACGCGTTCTCGCAGCTTCCCCACCAGCTCTTTGGTCTGTTCTCCGTTCACGCGACGCTGCATGCGTTTCAGAACAGGAGAACTAATGTGCTGCAGAGGCATGTCCAGATACGGTAACACTTTGGGTGACGCCACGATCCTGTCGATCAGCGCATCGGTAAAATGGACCGGGTACAGATACATCAGACGGATCCAGTCGATGCCGTCGACCTTGTCCAGTTCGTCCAGTAGCTCTACCAGTTTGACGTCGCCGTAAAGATCTTTGCCGTAATAAGTCGTGTCCTGAGCAACAATGATGAGCTCTTTGACGCCGTCAGCCGCCAGTTCTTCCGCTTCTTCAACCACCATCTCGATCGGTTTTGTGATGTGCTTGCCGCGCATCATCGGAATCGAACAGAAGGTGCAGGTACGGTCGCAGCCTTCGGAGATCTTCAGATAGGCGAAGTGCGGCGGTGTGATTCTCAACCGTGCCCGATCATCCATCGCCTTGATGGGGGCTGGGCGGAACAGCTCACGTTGTTCCGTCAAACCGCCAACCAAGCGATCGGCGACCTTGCTGATTTCGTCGCGTCCGAACACGCCGACAACGTGATCGATCTCCGGCATCTCAGCGATCAATCCGCCTGCTTCCAGTCGTTCAGGCAGGCAGCCAGCGACGATGACGCCCTTGGTCTTTCCTAATCGTTTCAGTTCCAGCATTTCCTGAATGACGGCCTTCGATTCCGCGCGGGAACTTTCTATGAAGCCACAGGTGTTGACGATCACGAAGTCCGAATTCTCGACCTCGGACACCAGTGTGTAGCCGTCCATGGCCAGCGTTCCCAGCATTTTCTCGCTGTCGACGAGATTCTTTGGACAGCCCAGGCTCACGAACGCATAGGTCCCTTTCTGCAGTCCCGTGGCTGGCGGAACGTTCAGTTGAGGAGCACGTGAGTCCAGGTCAATAATCGGGAGCGACATTTCAGTTTCCGTGTGGTCGGACATTAGCAGCAAGCGGAGAAGTGTACCGCTCTGGAATCAGTTCCTCAAAGGCTTCCCCGCCGAACCCTCGGTTTTCGTGACGCTTCGTGGCGGAATCTCGCTGTTGGGGCTGGTTTCCGGGCCACAAGGCAACGTTGCTGAGTGCCTATTTGATGCAAACGGACCAGCCCGACGACTTTCTTTCAGCAATCACGGGCATATAATAGGGCCGGAATACGACGATCTACAAAGTGGCGAACCACCATTTCGGGACGAAAAAACGACTTTATGAACACATCAGCCTCTACCACCACGCGTGTCGCAACCATGAAAGAGTCTCTGTCCGAGAACGCTTCGGCACAGGACATCCTCAACGCTTTGCAGGAAACACTGCTGGCAGAGAAAGACTTTCACCGCTTGTTTGATGCGAAGTTGCTGCAGGTTCGATCGCAGATGGGGCTGCCTGTGACTCAGCCCACGTCGCTGGAAAACGTTCCAGCCGATCAGCAGGCTGCGTTTCGCGAAGCGTATGTGACGGCAGCCAGGGAGGTTGGCACTCTGTTTCTGGACGACAACAACGTTGCGGACGCGTGGGCCTATTTCAGAACAATCGGCGAACCTGAACCTGTCGAAGCGTATATCGAAAAAATCAAGGTCCCTCGCGAACCAGACGAAGCGTTCGACCAACTGATGAACGTCGCGCTGTACGAGGGTGCTCATGTGACTCGTGGGCTGGAGTTTCTGCTGAAGACACACGGCACGTGCAACACCGTGACGGCGTTCAGTCAGCTGCAGCAGCAAATGACACTCGCCCAGCGACGAACGGCGGGTGCAATGATGGTTCGGACCATTTACGAAGACCTGCAGGCCAGCGTTCGTCGCGAAGTCGAAGCCCGAATGCCGGTGCTGTCACCGAACGCTTCGCTCAAAGAACTGATCACCGGCCGCGAGTGGTTGTTTGCTGAAGGCAACTACCATATTGACGTGTCCCACCTGCACTCAACGGTGGGGTTCGCTCGTGTGTTGGAGGCGGAAGACCCGGAACTGCGGCTGGCGATTGAGCTGTGCGAATACGGAGCAAATCTGGCGTCGCAACTGCAATACCCGGCGGATGTGCCGTTCGACCAATACTATAAGGCTCACCAGTTTTTCCTGAGTGCATTGGCGGGCGACAACGTCGACGCGGCGCTGGCATGGTTCACACAGCGACTGCGTGACGAACCGGATGAGCCTGATCAACGATTGATTGCGTTCGTGCTGCTGGATCTCGCTCAGCGCGTTGACCGGACGAAAAATGTGCTGCATGACACGATCGACTTTGTGGGAAAAATGGAAGATCCGAACGGCTTTTCGTTCAGTAAGTTGTGCGTCGAATTGGGCATGCTGGACGAACTTGAGCAGTCCGCGACGGCACACGATGATGTGCTGGGGTTCGCAGTTGCTCGACTGACAAAGTACAGTGCTGCCGACTGAGCGTGTTACGGACGGCTCAGGAAATCGACGCGTTTCATGCGATCGATTTCCTGTTCCACCTTAACGTTCGACTGTTCGAGTGCTCGCGATGCCAGTGACATTTTCGTAGTCATATACACCTGTTCGTCG
>CALFOL010000046.1 GCA_937919915.1 uncultured Planctomycetaceae bacterium | reverse complement strand
AAACTTTTTCAGATCTTCAATTGTGGATGCGCATTGCGAGAGAATTGTCTCAGTTAGGAATTGATTCATCAATGTTCCATCGCCGAGGGATCGGAAGGGCAGAGGTTACTGGAATGCGGGGCTCAGGATGACTTCACGGATCAGTGTGCGGAGCTTGTAGTCATCGTTGGTTGTCCGCTGAAGAATTGTGTCGACGACAAGAGTATCTCTGAGGTGCAGTTCCCGCCCAAGGGCAAAACGAAGGAGGTGAGCAGTGAATGCTTCGGCGAAACGCCGTTTTTCGTTCACTAGCGAGGCTTTGAACTCCACCACGTTGTCAAACTCATATTTTCGCAAGAGCATGCCGGTGACGTCGACGTCTCGGCCATTCTCGTATGTCTCTCGCCAGCGGCCGGTGATGTCGTAGTTCTCCAGGGCAAACCCGAGTGGATCGAGTTTGGAGTGACAGCCGGCACAGGACGGGTTCTGGCGATGTGCGGCGAACCGCTCTCGAATCGTGAGACCTTGATCGCCAGCCTCTTCATTCAGCGGGGGAACGTCATTAGGGGGTGGAGCAGGCGGGTCGTTGAGAATGACTTCCGTAATCCAGACACCCCGAGCAACGGGGTGCGTTCGCCTGGGACCAGATGTCATACTCGCCATCGCAGCGTTTGTGATAATTCCACCATAACGCAGATCGTCGAGTGCAACACGTCGAAATTCTCGGCCCCGCAACTGCCGACGTAGATCTTCTTCGTACTGCTTTCGTGCCGTCTCCCTTGCTTGTGTGAGGTCAATGTTTTCCGGTACGGAGGCTAGTTCCTCCTGGGTCTCCTGGATGCTCATCAGTAATCCCTCTCGCTGGCTTCGCTGCTCCTCTGTCATCGCCGCCACAAGCTCGGAGGTTAGAATGAAGTTCGCATCTCCCGCAGCGGCGGCAGCTGCTTCTTCGGCCGAGAGTGCGCGGTCATACAGTCGGGCCTGATCGATTCTGACCGAAAGAAACCTGTTGCCTCCGGGAGGTAGATGCCGCAACCCAAAGATGACCTTCGAGGCATCTTTAGGGAACGTGTCGCGCCCCTTGTTAAAGGACTCCCCGTAAGGCTGACCGTTGCGATAGAGCGTTGTCACGCCGTCCTCGGCGTAGACCATCAACAGGTGCAACGACTCATCGGTCACGGTCTCCTCAAAGGAGTCATCGAAGTCGAGAGTTCGTTTGAAGCCGTTGCTGCCGGAGATCCAGTGACGGTTCTTCCGTTCTCCAATCACAATGGTATCAAAGAAGTCCCCCTGTCCCTGGATGCCCATCAGGCCACCCCCGCGCTGATCGAGATTCGCGATGCGGAAGCGAACTTCGAGCGACTTCTCTCTTAAATCCACTGGCAGAGGTTCGCTGAGCAGGTACGATTTGTCGAGCAGTACCATCCCATCGGCATAGGAGACTTCTCCATGGGCGGTCAGATGCAAATCGCCAATCGCGTCTCGCAGATTGCCGTTGAACTCCCATGCGGCTAACGGTTTCAGTTCGAGCTGCGTCTCTACCCCTTTGCTGCCGCGTCTTACAGCCAGTATTTGCTCACGCACCGGCATCTCCAGCGTTTTCAACACCTCCTGGTGCATCTCGATCCTGGACCGCAACTCTCGACGACGCTCGGCGCGCTGTTCATTCTTGGCGACGATTGCCGCTTCATCGACTTGGGGAGACTGCAGTTCACTGTGATACCATGTCGTCAGAAACTCGCTCTGATAGCTGAACGAAGGTGAGATCAATTCGGTAACAGGCCGGTCTTCCACAAAAACGGCATCAAACAGTAGCAGTGGCTCCAGGACCATCTGCAAGCTCGCCGGTGTCTCCGGATCGAGAGAGAAGTACCGATTGATGGCCGGATCTGGTGTGGCCGCCATGAGGTTTTCCAGTTGCATCCACTGGGATGGGAAAGAATCGAGGAAGCGTTCGATCTTCGGGTCGACCAACATGCGGTCCACCGTACGGCGAAGATTCTCCGAATCTAGTAATTCACCACGTCCGGCGAGATCGAGCAATTCGTCATCGGGGCAACTTCCCCACAGAAAGTACGAGAGCCGCGAGCCGAGTGTCAGCTGACGACTCCGATCATCGTCGATCAATGACGACCGGTACAAAAACAGAGGAGACGAAAGTGCGGCAGCAGCGACTTTCTTCATGGCATCGGTAAACGGAACGCCGGCATCGAGTTGTGCATCCATATAGCTGGAGTAACGATCGATAGTCGCTTCATCGAGATGCCCGCGAAAGGCTCGGCGCAGAAACGGCTCAAGTCTCTTCCGCACGATCGCCGGCAGATCTTGCCCGTTGGCGGGAGACGCAAACAAATCATTCCATATTCCCACCGACTCGGCGTTGAAGTCGGGACTCTCAACAATCGACACACTCAGTTGTAAGAACGCATCGAGTAGCAGCGGTGAGAGTGTCAACTGATTGGCCTGATTGTCGAACCCATGCTCGGCTCGTAAGTCTTTGGGAAACGGCCGTACACCTTCGAGGCCGGGTAAGGGAGACAGCGCATTGCAGGCAACCTGGACTCGTTCCGGAAGTGTGTGCTGTTTGGCATCTCGCAGTGACGATTGGAGATAATTGTCGTGCCTGGTCATCAGCTTTTCCGGGAGGGCGAACACGTCTCGATTGAGCTGAAAAAGATCGCGGACTGTATTGTTGTACTGAAAGCGATTCAGTCGATTCAGTGGTTGCTGTGGGGGGGCGACATCCGCGGTTGCGTCGCGCAGAATCGTCTTCAGTATCGCGACGGCTGCGCCTCGCTGGGCGTCGTTCAGCGGCTCTTCCTCTTCGGGAGGCATGGCGCCGTTGTCGATGGCTTTGAGAACTCGCTGAATGTGTTCGGGACTGTCGAGCCACTTGGATCGCGTAGCCAGCTGCTCAAAGTTGATTCCCGCGTTGGCATCGGCATCACCATGGCAACCCACGCAATGATCATTGAGCAGTGGCAACAATCGCCCTTCGAAATCATCTGCACGAGCAGTCGCCATCACTGCATTCAGCACTATCAGGATCAGACAGTAGATTGGTTTCAATATGTCCTGCATAGATTCAGATACTCTACGGGTTGGCGAATTGAAGCTGCGATGTTCCTATGTCCAAAGATCAGAGATGACACCGGTACTGTCGGCATACGATTCCATCTCCAGCCCCATCAACTGAGCGTACGTCAGCCACAGATTGGAGTTGAACGTCCCGCTGGGGAGTTTGATGAGCCGCCCCTGTTTGATTTGATCCTGCCCCTTGCCGGCGACGATCACTGGCAAATCGAAATACTGGTGAGTGGCCCCGTCACCCAGACCGGCTCCGAACGAAATGACGGAGTTGTCGAGCATCGTACTGCCATCGGACTCCTGGATCTCTTTCATACGACGGATCAGATAGGCGTACTGCTCCATGTGAAAGATGTCGATCTTCTGCAGTTCTTTATAGCCGTCCCCTTTTTGATTGTGTGTCATGTTATGGTGCTGCACCGGCTTGTCGAACACCCCCTCGTACATCAGCGTGGCGTCCCAGCGTTCCGGGCCAAGCATGAAGGTGCAGACGTTGGTGATTCCCATTTGGAAGGCCAGTAGCATCAGGTCCATCTGCAACCGGATATACTCCCCGCGCGGCAGAACTTCATTCTTGGGAATACGAACATCGACATTCGATAGCAGTTGGTCCATCTTGGCAATTCGGACTTCGATGCCACGCACCATCTCCATGAATTCGCCGAGCGTCTTCCGGTCATCTTGAGCCAGTAGACGCGAAAGCGTCTTGGCATCGGCGAGTACCAGATCGGTCACGTCCGCCACGTGTTCACGATAGCTTTCCTTAAGAAAGAGTCGATCGTACAGCTTCTGCGGCTCGCGGATGGATGGGGCGATCTTGCCGGGTCCGTACCAGGAGATGTTGTCGAACTCGATCGGTTCCTTTGGAGCGGTAAAGCCGTTGCAGCTGATTTCGAGAGTGTCAAAGACGGTCGAGTGACCGACGGCATCACCGATCACGTGATCCAATGATCGCCCGTTTGGATGAGGCATCCTGCGCGCCTCGGCCTGTTCCGGCGAAACACTCGTCAGGTAACACGAGGCCCCTTGGGCGTGGACATCTTGCCCGTTCTGATAGGTCCGGTCCAGCCCGGTAATCATCGTGATGTCCGCCGCATGTTCCGCCAGCGGTTGCATCGTGGATGTCAACTCGATGGGGTAAATGCCTGGCTTCCTCTTGAGCCGGCGTTCTGCCTTCACCTTGTCCGCATCGAATCCGCCAATGAAGTCCGGAATGTCCGCGTTCTCTTCACCTGGAAAGAAGCATCGTCTGACAATCCCATTGGGAAGGTAGACGATCACAAACTTCTTGCTCGGTTTCTGTGAGATGACTGGCGATTGATGCGCCCATGAGAGCGAGTGGAGGAAAGGGAGCGTCAGCGTGACACCGCCAGCCCGTAAGAAACCTCGTCGGGAAACTGTCATTGCATTCTCCAATAGACTCAAACTCTGTATGTAACATGGGCCCTCGTTGCTTGGATACCGCTTTTGGCAAGCGGCAGGTCCGCCAGTGTAGCATGTCTTAACCGTACCGCTGCAACCAATAGCTAGTCCCCAATGCAATAGAAAAACTGATTACCGCGAAGAAACAGTTGACTTCCAGCCAGGGCTGGCGACGCGTCGAAGCGGTCGTTTAGCTTGTTGGTCGCCACGATTTCAAACTTGTCGGACTGCTTCAGGACGACGGTCGTGCCATCGCGGCCAGTGAAGTAAATGCGACCCCCGGCGGCAATCGGAGAGGCGTAGATGTTCGAAATGCCTGGCAGCCGCGTGCGGTCAATGACGGTTTCGCCTGTGGTCGAATCCACGACGGTGAGAATCCCCTGATTGGATTGTGTGAAATAGAGTCGGCCATCGTAGAGAACCGGTGATGGGACGTACGGAGTCCCCTTGTCGCGCGACCAGACAACTGCTTCTGTCTCCTTGAGATCCCCGGTAGCCGACAGTCGCAGTGCCAGCAGTGCGTGCCCTTCGTAGCCGCTCATGCAATAGACGAGGTCATTTTCCACGACAGGACAGGGCGTGACGTTGCCCGTGAGACCGGAGCAGTGCCAAATGATCTCGCCGGTTTCCAGATCGTAACTGCGAATATGTTTTGACGCCGCAGTAATGACCTGTGTGCGGCCGCTGTGCTGAATCACGCGAGGCGTGGCCCAGGCATTCCCTTCATCTCGATCTTGTTCCCAAATGGTCTCACCGGATTTGGCATCCAGAACATGAATCGTTGATTGCCTTGAGTGGTCGCGAACCAGCACGAGTTTGCCATCGTAGACGACCGGTGAAGAGCCTTCACCCAGGCTGGCACCAACGTATGCCGGTCCCAGGTCGCGTTCCCACAGTTTCTGACCGTCAAGGTCATAACAGAACAGTCCCTGAGAACCGAACCAGCAATACAGTCGCTCCCCGTCGGTGTATGGTGAGGCCGAAGCAAAGCTGGCGTCCCCATGATGCCCCTCATGCGGAATACCCTGAGTCGCGATTTGTCGCCAATTCTCTTTGCCTGTCTCCCGATCGAGACTGAGAACGACAAACTGATATTTCGTGTTGGGATGGGTGATGCCAAAGACACGTTTCGGCTGATCTTCCGGTTTCGGGAGTGTGGGATCGACTTCGCCTGTATTGATTGCCGTGAGGATGAAGACTTGGTCCTCCCAGACAATCGGACTGGCGACTCCTTTTCCATCGATCGCGACCTTCCAGCGGATGTTCTGGTCCTCGCTCCACTGACGTGGTGGAGAGGCGGTCGAGAAACGTGCCGACCTGGTCTTACTGGGCAAAGCGGTTCGGGAAAACTGGCAGATTGACGATGCATGCAGGATCAGCATCGTGAGGCAGTTGGGCGAGATTCTGGAAAGCGACCGGAATCATCGGTGGACGTTTCGCGCCGTGAAGTTACTGCTCTTGATGGAACAACAGAATTGGGCCGTGCCGATCACTGCATTGCCTCCGAGTCTCACCACGGGCTCGGTAAATGCCTGAACGTGACCTCATTCGACGTCCGCGCAGGCCATTCTCGGGCGTCTCACGGGGCTGATAGAACAGAACGGCAGTCATCATTGAGCGGTTGGATTGACATTCCTGTCAGCATCTCAGGCGACGTTTCCGGCAGCATCGACAGCACTAAAACGCTGGCCGCAATTCCTGAGAACGTCCGGAGCGATGCGAAAACGCTGAGAAGAAACGCGGGTCCTCCCAGGAGCCCCACCCCCATTCGCGGGGTATTCATCGGCTGACACTTCTTGTACGTAAAAAAAAATAATCCACTTCCTTCCGTCCGCCGGAAAAACACTAGGGGATGGGGGCGGTACGGGATCAAAGGTACTCCGCCGGTTCTTGTTTTTCTATGGGGTGGAATGAGTACCGGATCTGGAAACACACAGTCCGGCGCGAAGCCAGCATCGGGTGTGGGTCCTTCCCAGCGGTTTTCCAGAGATACCACTTACAACCCAACCAGCCTGTGAGTTTGTTTTGTTTTCCCGCTGGCAAATCGGGGGTAGGGGGATTTCGTGCTGGCGAGCAACGGCATTCTGCCTTTTGCAGAAGCGCAACTCTGGTGGTCATCGGGGCGGGGGTCACTGTGCCCGCATGCGAGCGGACAGGCCGTCATGTGACGGCATCGAGATAGGCCGTCCGATTCCTGGGGCAGGTACGTTCTCCAGGAACCTCGCCCAGTGGTGCATTTCCCGCAGGGTTTCCAGGGCCGATTTTTAAGGAATCATCATGGCACAACGCGGACCACTTCCACAACGCATGAGCAGCGCGACCGAGCGACGCTCCAATAGCTTCGGAGACCGTCTTCCGGCCGCCACGACAGCGAAGCCACCATCGTTACCGAAGAGGCTCTCAGGGGCGGCGGCGGCGTTCTGGCACAAACACGCGGGCGAACTTCATAGCGATGGTCATTTGACCGAGAGGGACGCGGGAGCATTCACGCGACTGTGCTGCCTTTGGGGACAACTCTGTGAACTCGACACATTGCTGGAATCCGAGGGTCTGATTTTGATCTCGCCGACTGGCACCTCGAAAGCACATCCAGCGGCGGGGATGAGATCCGCGACCGAAAAACAATTCTTGCAACACTGTCAGCAATTCAGCATGACAGCCGCCAGTAGGATGCGCGTTCCATCCGCTGAACCACAATCACCACAATTACCACAACGGATGCGACGAATAAGGGAGTAACCCGAACGGGCTGGCCTGGCATTACCTGGAGTACAGCGACGATCCTGAACTGGCAGCGGCTGAGCAACATGCACGCCAACAGAACGCAGGGCTACCTGGATCTGCCAAAGCTGACAACGGCCCTGAGACAGCACGCACGTCCTTGACATTCAGAACCGATCTCGATGCAGATAATTCTGTCACCCAAACTGACACTCGCGTTTTAACTAAACGATGAACATCCTCTGCATCCGGAGTCCACCAATCATGGGGTATCGTCTACGACATCAAATTGGTGATTGCTCAGCTACCTCGTCGTGTGTCCCGCGGAGCGTCCGGAGGCGCAGCTCGTTCAGACGACGTTGTTTGGCCATTCATGGCTACTCTTCCTTCTCGACCGCCTACCAGGGCCCTGTATTTCAAAAGTGATGCTGCCGACGATCGGCTTTCAGCATCCGCGACATTTGGCTACGCCCAGAAAACGAACGAGCCCAAATTGTAGGTATGACGGACGAAATGTGTTTGGCGGGTTTCCGAAGCTGGCTGTCGGATTTCCGACAGCCGGTCAGGAACGCTTCCGAAGACTGTTCGCCCTTCTAGATCAGTTTACTTATTGTTGTGAATGGTACTCGCTCGCGGGAGCAGGCTTTCTTCGATCGAAACGCGTGACCCGCGGCCACAAGTCAGCGTAATACGCTGTGAGGAGGGGCATTACTCGTACTTGGTAAGGAGCTACGGCGTTTCCCTGCGGCCACTCGAGTTCTTCGTGTTCTAAGATCGCTCAACCAACATGACACGCACATCGCCATCATCCTCATTCCTGGCTTGAAGTACCAGGGCATGTATCCACCTTTCTCAAGGCAGAACACGTGGCCTCACTACAGCGCAGCTGCACAGGTGCGGGAGGCTGGTAAGTTTGAGAACGTTTCAATCAAGACAGTCCCCAGGAATGTTTCAGCAGGAGGAAGTTTCCCGTAAACCACCACATCATCTGGATTTACGTACTGAAAACAATCAGTAGTTGGCGTGTAAGCCAGCCAGCCGGAATGCAACTTCTGGTGAAGTTTTGTGATCTAGGCCGAAGGCATTCGACAACAAAGCCCGGGAGTGATCTCTGTCACGGCGTGCGTCCTCGCCCCGGCCACATCGCTTCAATTCACGTCACGGCCGGTCAGCAGGCGTTCGATTTCGTCCGCTCGAGAACCGACTTCCAGGACACTGCGACGGATCTCTTCTGCGCTGACGGTCGCCCGTGGATATGTGTCGACCATGACGAAACACGCGACGCCGTCGATGTCTTTGATTGACAGACCACCGTGCAGCACCACAGCATTCAGTCGCAGCGCCTCTTCGTAAAAAGCCGGGCAGGCTTCGCAGCAGACGCTGTAGATGTTCAACAGGCGATCTCCAGCGCGGTGATTGCTGTTCTCGAGGTACACTGTCTGGCCCCGCTCATTCGCCAGCGTCAACTGAACTTTGACGGTTTTCCCACTTCCTTCCCACGAGATTTGTGGACGGTCGTGGAATGCTTCGTAAACCAGAGTATCCAGGTCACGCGTGCTGCCCAATACCGCCTGCAACAACTGCGACGCCGCGAAACCGTCACGCGGCCGATTCTCCGGGTTGCGCTGCAACATGAGGCTCACGCATTCCGCGACATCCAAAGGAATGTCACTGCGCCGACTGCGCAGTCCACGATATTCCCCTGTGGCAATCGATGCCATCAAAGCGTTGATCGAATCGCCCTCAAACGGATGGCAGGCTGTCAGCATCAGGTAGTAGCACACACCCAGAGCAAACACATCGCTGGCCGGAGTTCCCTCGCCGCCTTCAAATAATTCCGGGGCCATGAAGTGCGGAGTGCCTGCGAGCGTCGCGTTCCCCACGCTGTCTGAGTGAATTTGTTTCGCAAGTCCAAAGTCCGCAATCTTTGGATACCCTGCGGGCGTGACCAGAATATTGTCTGGCTTCAAATCGCGATGTACGATCCCCAATCGATGAGCGGCCGCCAACCCCTCGGCGATGCCAACCGCCAGCTGCGTCGAACGCAAGGGGCCGATCGGTCCGTTGCGATCGATCTCCTGTTGCAGTGACTGCCCCGGAACATATTCCATCTCCAGAAAATAGCATTTGCCAAGATTCCCCATGGAATGAGTTGTGACGACATTGGGGTGCACCAGAGCCGCGGCGGAACGCGCTTCGTTCTCGAACCGAGCGATGTAGTCAATGCTTCGGGAGACTCTAAGTGGCGACAGAATCTTCAACGCACACTGGCGATGCAGTTGCGTGTTAATCGCCAGATAGACAATTCCCATACCTCCACGGCCCAGCGTCTGTACGCATTCGTACCGGTCGATCGTCTGCCCATCCAGCAGGAACTCATCCAGTTCAATATCCGTTGACCCGTGCATGACGCCGTTGCGAGGACACAGCACGGTGTCAACGGTACTGTCGGTTAGCGATGGTGACATGCCGCAGCGCGGACAGGCGTCTTCCTCTGAAGAGAAAACTTCATTGCAGGCTAGGCAGTAGAGGCTTGGCACGGTCGACTCTGCATTCGTTGACTCGGAAAACAATCCGACGCTTCTGTGTACGACGATTATCTCGCCTGGCCGCAGCTCACCAAAGGTGGTTCGCAGTCATTGTCCTGCGGAATACTATCCGCATACACGCCTGTAAGATAAAGCCCTTGCATCGAAATATAGGAGTTCCTCTGGCAATTCGTATGCTTTCTGGAATTCTTTGATGGGTTTCCAAAATATAAGGGTCCCCGCCGAGCTGGAGTTCTGCAAGTGACATTTACCAGTCAATGTCGATCCGCGTGTGGATTCGATCGGCAACGTCCGCAATGTGCGGATTGCTGCCGGTCAAACGAGACAGCACGGATTCCAACGGAATTCCATCAAACTCACACACCACGGAAACCTGCTGATGGCTGCTTTCGCGGACAGCAACACAATTGCCAAACTCTTTGCTAAGAGTCTGTTTCCATTCGCGTGTGTCCATGCCGTTCGGGATTGTGCCGAGCACTCGACGTCGACCGCCGATTTTACGGAAGAAAGGCCACGCCGATTCCGGAAACTCTTTCAAGTTCGGTTCCGAAGCCCCTTCTGTGCCAATGTCGCCTGCAGAGACCAGAAACCGCTTCGCTGCTTTTATCAGTTTGGTGGAGAAGACATCAGCCCTCCCCACCTCTGTACAGGAATCAAACAGAAACTTCGGTACCGAAGTGCGCAGCGAGCGGTCAAACGCATCCACGACAGGCTGCGGAATAGAATCACTTTCCGGACTCGAGGCAGACAGCTGTGCTGC
>CALFOL010000045.1 GCA_937919915.1 uncultured Planctomycetaceae bacterium | reverse complement strand
CGATATCACGCAAAACTCCCCGTATGCAATATCCGGGCTAGAGCAGTTTACTAATTGTTGTGAACGGTGATCGCTCGCGGGAACAGGCTTTCTTCGATCGAAACGTGTGCCCCGCGGCCATAAGTCAGCGTAATACGCTGTAAACGCCGAGCGACGCTATGCAGACGCCAGCAGTTCTCGGGTATCTTTGCGAGTTCGATAACGGTGCGAACTCGACTGCGAACGATGTTCGTCAATACACTGCGGCTGCCCGGCAACCAGGCTAAACAGCCTGCCAAAATCCTTCACCAGACGACACCACACCTCAGACGTGATGCCCAGACGATCGAAAATTGGAGCAAGGTGTTGCGGTGTCGAACCCTGCTTGCCCGCAACGGTCTGACGAGCCGTCCAGTCCAGCAGGCTCAAATAATCGGCCGTCGACATCGGCAGGAAACCTTTGTTGCTGCAACGTTGGTTGCGTTTGTTCGCACACGGTCCTGTCCTGCCAGATCGTTCGTGCAAATCGACGGGAGCCAGATGCCGCCCGCTAGGTAACGTTCCTGTGCCATCCGCTTTCGGTGTTACGTCACGGCTGTTTTCTGAATACTGAACACTGCCAACGGAACACTTCGACCGCAGGTCGTTCGCTCGTTTTTGAGCTGACGTGAAGTCGCTGGTTTCAATTGATTCCGCCAATGCTGCGCGAATGGGATTCAAATCAACATACGCCGCACACGCCAGAATCGCTGTTTCGTCCAGAAGTCTCACCGCTCGAAATCTCGCCTGCCAAAATTTCCCCAACTCATTATCTTCTTTATTGGCCCGCTGGGCAATGCTCTGGCTGAGCAACCGCATCCACCACGAAATATCACTCAACCGACTGCGAATGACTGCCAGCTTTTCTTTGTTGTTGCGAATGTGATTCAGCTCAAATTCCGTCGGCTTCAGAGGCTGCCCGTTGTCGTCCTTTGACGCAGGGCACAGCATCAACCAACGTCGAGCCACCTCAGTGTCATCCCATTCCGCCACCACATCCGGACGTGACCTTAAAACCAGGTGAATGTGATTGCTCATGATCGCCTGGCACAGCAGGTCGATCCCAAAGTGACGCGCCTGATGCACCAACTGATCGTCGATCCATTGTTTGCGATGGTCATAGTTTTGACCTGTCACCGGATCATCACCCAGCAAAAAACAACGCCGAGTCACACGATTCATCACATGAACAATCGCTACCTCATCCGAAGCAAACACCTCTGCACGCGCTAATCGAGCCATCAAAAACACCCCCGAAAACAAACAACAGTCGCAATCACAATACAAATCTAACCATTTCCGAACGAAACACAACCATAAGGCTGTGTCCCCATATGCGTTTATTTCACGTGTCGAACACCTATGTGAAGGGATAGAACCAGACAGGCTGAGGTTTCCCACTAGGCTTTCGTTTTCTCTTTGCCCGGACCGGATCTCGCAAATGCCATCGGAATGAATCTTTACCTTCCACACAGTCATGCAGTTCGACTGTGCCGATCACCACTCCTCTTGAAAGGTCATCGCACTCAACGTCCGCGATTTTGTATTTCTTCATCATCTTCGCCTCTTCTCCACGCGCATAGCGACCAGCGGCCGCATAGATGTAGATCGTACCGCGAATGTGTGTCCGCCGAGATCGAAATTCAATCGACTTCTCACCGCTCATGATGGCTTCCGCGTGCGGTTGTCGGACACTCAACGCTCGTCGTCGCTCTGTCATGTTGC
>CALFOL010000044.1 GCA_937919915.1 uncultured Planctomycetaceae bacterium | reverse complement strand
TCGTAATCCGGATGCAGTGGGTCGTTAGGAGAAAAGAAGAAATCTCCCAGTCCCATCGGCACGACGTTGCCTCCCAATGACTGATTTTTGCGTTCGGCCAACGACTTCAGGTCTACGGCATCCTCGCCCAGACAACGTTCCAGTGATTCCTGCCACGCATCGTCACGAGCCATCGGGTGTTCAGGATCCTGGGCCAGCCGCTTCAATGCGAACCTCAAAATGTTGATGCCATCCCTTGTCGAGAAATCCAGATTCAGTGAATGGGCTTCCTGCAGAAAGTCCACTGTCAGGCTTAGCATCTGATCATCAGCGAACGGCAGATGGTATTTCAGAATCGCCATTTCGTCGTCGCGCGTCGGATGCCCCAGGGTCAGCGTGGGTTGCAGACGACTCAAAATGTAATCCGGAATTTCGAATGTCGATTCGTCCTCGTTCATCGTCACTGCACAGCGGAAATCGGCGTGAGCGTGAATTGTGACGCCCGCGACGATGGATTCAGCGTAACGGCGATGGTCCAGAAGCGGAGCAAGGCTGGCCCATGATTTTTCGTTCATGCGGTTGCCTTCGTCCAGAATACAGATGCCACCGGTGATCATTGCCGTGACCAGTGACGAAGCGTGGTACGCAATCTTGCCGCTTTCTGCGAGTACGGGAGTCACCAGGAGATCTTCGGGCCTTGTGTCTGCCGTACATTGATAGATGTACAGATCCTGTTTGCGGACACGAGCTCCCGAAATCGCCAGCGTGGTTTTGCCGATGCCGGGTGTGCCGAGCAGGCGTGGGGTCAGCGGCTGGTCTTTTTCATCGACCACCAGCCAGCATGCCAGTAACTGTTTCAGCACTTCTCCCTGGCCGATCCATTCGCCGGGGCTGGCATCTGGGGTGGACAGGTGCAGATTGATGCCGTCGATATTGTGGTGTTTAGACATGCAGTGATTGTACCGTGAACGGGCTCAGCGGAAACTCAGAGCAGGCTCTGTGTCCGCCAAAAAAGACAGGGGCGGCATGAGCGCGGATGCCGGGCCGATTGTCAACCCTTGTGACCTCAAGCGTTTACGTTTTCCTGTGGTCGTACCTGCTGTCGCCAGACGGAGGATTGGCGGCGCTGCCCGCGTACTGGCGAACGCACCCACAAACACTGCGGACGCTTTTCTTCAGTCCGTCGTTCGCTATCCTGTGGTTTCCCACCTATTCAATTGTCCGTTCTTGTGAGTCCCTGCCCAATGAAAAAACTATCACTGCTGACCACTTTTGCCGTGACTTTGCTGACTGGATCATTTTGTGTCGCCGAGGACGATGCCAACTGGGTACGTATCAAACTGGATGAGCGATTTCGGTCAGAAGGTGTCGCTGCCGCTGACTTCAACAATGACGGAACGAAGGACGTCGCTGCAGGCGACGTCTGGTACGAAGCTCCTAAGTCAGACTCGCCTGATCACACAAACGGAGAAAAATGGAAGCTCCACGAAATTCGCCAGCCTGGCGAATTCGTTGCCGGCAAGGGCTACAGCAACAGTTTTGCAAACACTGCGATCGACATTGACAAAGACGGTTGGGTCGACCATGTGATCATCGGTTTTCCGGGCGATCCGTTTCACTGGTACAAGAACCCTGGCAAGTCGGAAGACCTTTGGAAAGAACACACAATCTGGACCAGCGCATGTAACGAGTCGCCGGAATTTGAGGACCTGGATGGCGACGGACTGCCAGAGATTATCATCGGTTCGCAACCCGAAGCTCAGATGGGATTCTCGCGGATTCCCGCTGTAGAAAAAGTCGGTGAGTCGTTCGGCTTTCATGCGATCAGCGAACCCAGTGCAGAACCAGCGAGCAACAACAACCGAGGACTCGATAACGGTACGTTCAAATATTACCACGGGCTCGGCGTCGGCGACATGAACGGCGATGGTCATCGCGACGTGCTGATCGGACATGGCTGGTGGGAATCTCCCGGCGATCTGAACGCAACGGAACTGTGGAAGTTTCACCCGATTCGCATCAAAACCGGAGACACCGAAGCGACTCTTCCCAAGGTGGCTAACATCTATTCGGACGACCTGGACATGGACGGCGACTCAGACTTGTTTTTGAGTTCCGCTCACGAATACGGTGTCTGGTGGGCAGAAAACAAAGGTGACGCCGGCTGGGAACTGCACGAAATCGACAAATCGTATTCGCAGACTCACGCCGTTGAATGTGTCGATGTCAACGGTGACGGGCAGCTGGACTACGTTACGGGCAAACGCTTCTTTGCTCACAACGGCGGCGATCCCGGCGGAAACGACGAAGTGTTTATGTACTGGTACGAAGTTCACCGAGCCAAAGGCCATGCTCCGAAATTTGTGCAGCACAAAATTCTGGCAGGCAAGGACACCGGACTTGGGACGCAGTTCGAAATTCACGACATGAATGCGGATGGCAAACCGGACATCGTGTTGTCGAACAAAAAGGGCGTCAACGTTCTGCTGCAGAAGTAGTCGAAAATCCTCTCAAGCCGCGTGGTGTCACTACCGGAGTGGCTTTCCGGGGACTGCTTGTTACAAGATGCTCGCAGATTCTGTGCGTGCATAACGAATCCCGACGCATCTCTGGCCGGGATCGCGTATGGTTCGTGAACCTCGCCCGCAGTCGCGGGTCTCTGTCTTCAATCTTCCAACTCCGGAAGTCAAATTTCTGCTGACACCACGTTTCTGTCTGTCGCTCTTCCATGCTCGAAAATCTTCCACTGCAGTCGATAAAGCACAAAGCTCTGACCATCGAGGGGTATTCTCGCGCGGCGGTGCAAAGCTATTGGCGCGTGCCGGAACTGAAGCTCGGCTTTGAGCTGGGTGGCAGCCCGTGGGCATTTATGGGGACGTCCACATTCTTCGTTTCACATGCTCATCTCGATCATCTGGCCGCGATGCCCGTCTATGTTGCACGGCGCCGGATGATGAAGATGGAGCCGCCGACGATTTACCTGCCCGAAGAGGTGGTGGAGAACGTGGAGAAAATGTTGCGAGCATGGCAGCGCCTGGATCGCGGTCGCATGGACTGTGAAATCGTGCCTGTCAAAGATGGCGATCTGATTGATTTGTCGAGGGAACACAAGGTGCGTGTTTTCAAGACGAAGCATACCGTACCGTCTGTGGGCTACATCGTTTACGACTCACGCAGGAAATTGAAGTCCGAATTCACGGGACTCACCGGCGCAGAAATTCGTGATCTCAGATTTTCCGGCACTGATGTGACTCACGAAACGCTGACTCCACTGGTGGCGTTCACCGGTGACACGGCTCCGGCTGGTCTGGATGCGCATCCGGACGTTTTGAAGGCAGAAGTGCTGATCACCGAGATGACGTTCTTCCGCCCCGAGCATCGCAAAGAGAAGATCCACAAGTTCGGTCACATGCATCTGGATGATATTCTGGATCGGGCGGAAAAGTTCGAAAACGAGTTGATCATCTTAAGTCACCTGAGCACGCGCACGCACGAGGCTCAGGCAAAGCAGGCACTCCGTCAACGTTTGCCGAAAGAACTTCAGGACCGTATTCAACTATGGTGTTGAGAGTTCCTTCGACACTACGGCGAAAATCAGCACGAAT
>CALFOL010000043.1 GCA_937919915.1 uncultured Planctomycetaceae bacterium | reverse complement strand
AACACGCGTCGGGAAATTCTTCGAAGGCGATTGCTGGGTTTCGAGAGTTGCTTAAGCAGGACCAAAATGATGTCAATGCGATGAATGGGCTCGGTTTCATGTTATTGAACGGCGGCAAGCACGCCGAAGCAAAGCCCCTGTTCGAAAAGTGCATCAAGCTGCGCCCCGAACATTACGGCGCGATGAATGGACTGGCTCGCTGCTGCAAAGACGCTGATGATACGGACGAAGCCATTCGAATCTGGAATGAGTGCTGCGACAAAATGCCACAGGTTAGTGCAGCCACAGCGGGCCTGGCGATGACGTACTTCGAACAGAAGAACTACAAAAAGGCGCTACCGTTTCTGAAGCAGTTGGTGTCATCCGATACCTGGTCCAATAAGCACTACGAAGCCATGTTTGCAAAGGCGGAGGCGGAACAAAAGGCAAAGTAAAGCAAATGGCCAACTGATGCGATCACTGTCGCTAACCGTTGGTCGATAACTTTTGGCCTGGCGCCGGTTACTCGGCCTGGTGAAGCACAATGAATGATGTTCGCAGTGGAGCGAATCATTTCATAATCGGGAAACTCGTCACGTCGATCGCTGATTCGAGACGTTTCGGGCAAAATGGGTTGCGCTGGGCGGCTGTCTTCTGTTTAACAGAGGTTGTAGGCGACAGCCGAAGTCTATCCTGCTGCGACTGTGCGCCGACCAATGATGCGTCGTGTTTTACTATTCGAATACCTCCACGTTCATTCACAGTGGTACGCCGATGCGTCACCGTCGATGCGGGACGAAGGCCGTGCCATGTTGCTGGCAATGGCAGCTGACATTGCGGCGTTAAATGACGTTGCCGTGACAGTTGCACTTTGTGAAGCGGTTCACGGCGAACTTACGTCAATGCCGGGCGTCGATATCATTTGCGTTAAGGGCGTTGATGAAGTCAGCTTTGTGACATCCGTTCTGCGGCACGGCCCGTTCAGCGACGTGCTCCCGATTGCTCCGGAGACCGGAGGCGTATTGGCAACGCTGGTGCGCGAGTTTCGTTCGCATGGTCAGCATGTGATCGCTGCAGCTGAAGACACCATTCTGCTCGGTTCAGACAAGTGGCAGATGTTTCAGTTTCTGCAGCAACATCGGGTCGCCACGATCCCAACGAAACTCGTCACGGAACACACTGACGGGGACTTCGCAGAGACATACGTGATCAAACCGATCGATGGAGCCGGATGCGAAGGTGTCAAACGATTGACTCATGACGAATTTGTCACATACAGGATGCAGAATTCATGTTGCAGTGATGTGATCGTTCAACCATTCATCGCGGGGCAATCATATTCGGTTGGGCTGATTGGACAAGGAGCTGACACGCCGCCGTTGATCCTTCCGGTCGCAACTCAAGACGTGGAATGGAGCGTTACCACGCCTCACTATCGTGGTGGTTCGATCCCCGCATCGCTGCCGAAAGACAGTCACGTACACTTACAAGACCTGCTGAGCCAACTGCTGAAGTTCGTGACCGTTGACAGCGGGTATGTCGGGATCGACCTGCTGCGGCCCGTAAACCTGAAAGATGGAGAATGGCTGATTACGGAGATTAATCCGCGGATGTGTACCAGTTATATTGGCTACCGACAGGCCACGACTTTCAATTTAGCCCGTTATTTGCTGGGAAATCGCAGACTGGAACCCATCGAATGGAAAGCGGGCCCCGTCGATTTTTCCTGCGAATCAACCAATTATTCGGGCTATAATTGATCATCCCCAGTCGGCGCACATGTGATTCTGACTGGAATAATATTAACGAATCCCCAACAATCCTGAATCAAACAGGCACGACGTCGGCTGACCGGCACAGCTCTGAACCTCATGAACGAGGTGCACAAGCAATGGTTATTCAAACTCCCAAACCTTACGACCTCCTGATCGCAGACGACAATCGCCGCTTTCGCGAAACTCTGCGCGAATTTCTGGAGCCACGTCTGGTTCTGCGAATTCATGAAGTGGAATCCGGAGAAGCGGCGGTTGAGTATTCACAGGATTATCAGATCGACATCGTGCTGCTGGACATGCACATGCACTTGATGACAGGACTAGAAGCACTGCGTGTTCTGAAAGATCTGAACGCCGGCCGTCCATGTATTTTGATCACGTCAGAAGCCACGGACGAATTACGGAAGGACGCGGCGGATGCCGACGCGTTTTCGGTTCTCTGTAAACCGGTGACTCGGGCGGAACTGTGCATGACCATCGCTGATGCACTTGTGGCGGCTTATGATGATCCTTCGATTCCGGATGCATTTTGATCTTCGCCGCACGTATCCCGATTCCTTTTCAACAGCAGACCGACTGGCTGGCACAACTGCTCGGCTGGCCGGCTACTGACGCTCAGAATGCGTTCTGGACGATTGCAGTCGGTGCCTTATGCGCCATCTGTTGTGCATTGGCCGGCTGCTTTTTGGTGTTGCGCCGCATGAGCCTGCTGGGCGACGCATTGAGTCATTCGGTGCTGGCAGGCATTGCAGGCACCTACCTGGTAACAGGGTCCGTTGAAGCGATCCCCATGCTGATTGGCGCTTTGCTGGCCGGAGTCGCGACGGCAGTGATGACTCAGTTTGTTCACAAACACGCAAGCATGCCGGAAGATTCCAGCATCGGTATTGTGTTCACATCGCTGTTTGCGTTTGGCGTTGTCGTCGTGTCGCAGGCGGAACATGTTCATCTGGATCTGGACTGCGTGCTGTTCGGTGATCTGGCCTTTGCGGGTGTCAACCTGCGTCCCACGTTCGGCTACCTGTGGCCGGATTCGTTTCGGACGCTGGTACCGGCTTTGATGATTACAGTTCTGATGCTGGTTGTGTTCTGGAAAGAACTGCGGCTGACATCATTCGATCCAACATTAGCTGTAACGCTGGGCTTCAGCGCAACATTGATGCATTATTTATTGACGACGGTCGTGGCAGTGGTAACGGTGTCTGCGATGGAAGTGGTCGGACTGCTGGTAGTCGCATTGTTGATCGTGCCCGCCGCGACGGCTCGACTACTGACCGAAAGGCTTTCAACGATGTTATGGCTGTCCTGCCTGATCGGCGTGAGCTCCACGACGCTGGGGTACCTGCTGGCGCTGCGCTGGAACTCGTCTGCCGCGGGACTGACTGCGGTCGTCACCGGAGTGGCACTGTTAATCGCAATCCTGCTGTCGCCAACCAATGGCGTTCTTGGACGAGTCATTCGGACTGTCAAACTGCGGATTCGCATTTGTGCGGAAGACGTACTGGCAGGGTTGTTTCGGCAGCAGGAACGTTCCGAGAGTCCTGACCTTGCGGCCGTGGCCTCTTCGGGGGAGTGTCATCAGATGGCAGGCGGTGGAGTCCTGGCAAACGCAGCCCTGCGCTGGTTGCGCAGTCGGCGACTTCTGATGGGCGATGGCAAACGAATGTCTCTGACGGATCGCGGCATGAATTACGCTCGATCACTGGTGCGTTCTCATCGACTGTGGGAAGCCTATTTGCAGGAACATTTTGACCTTAACGCGGACCACCTGCACGATCCCGCAGAAGACATGGAACACTTCATCGGCCCGGAACTGCAGCAACGCATCACCGAAGAACTGGCGGCGCCAGCAGAAGATCCACACGGACGAACGATTCCGCTGGTGGACGAGTAGGCCAGGCTTCGGCGTGCCGAACACCGCGACGTCTGTTGGGTACAAACCGCCCTGCTGCGACAACTCCGAAGGCGGCCGTCACCCGGAAGCGTCACTCATATCCTGATCGACAGTCGGTTGGCAATTAGTGCCGCCTGGTTAGACTGTGTCTTGCTTGCGACATCAAACCTACTGTTCAGGATCCTGCCATGTTTGTTCTGACCTTTGCCGTTCAGACCATCGTCGAAGAACTTCCAGTCGTTGTTGAAACCCTTGAAAAAACTGCCGAGGCCACTGATGGCGGAGCCAATCATCTTATTCTGTTGCTGACCGTGTTTGCACTGGCCGTGTTCCTGGGCGTTGAAATCATCACAAAAATTCCGCCAACGTTGCACACGCCATTGATGTCCGGCTCGAACGCCATTTCCGGCATCGCGTTGCTCGGAGCAATCCTTGCAGCGGGTGGAGACAATGGGACATGGGCCCACATGCTTGGCTACGCCGCGGTGGTCTTTGCCACGATGAACGTTGTCGGTGGATTTGTCGTCACCAACCGCATGCTGGCGATGTTCCGCACCAGAAAATAGATGCGAACACGTTTGTGCCGCTGCTGCTGTTATTTGTGAATTTCTACTGGATCCCGCACAACGGAAAATACTCGTGAGACCTGACCTCGTTGATCTCGCCTATCTACTGGCCGCCATTCTGTTTGTTATCGGCCTAAAAGGACTCACGCGCCCACGCACAGCCGTCCGCGGCAACATGCTCGGCGCCCTGGCAATGCTGTTTGCGGTGGTCGCCACAATGCTGCACCAGGACATCATCAGCTGGACCGGTCTGCTGATTGCGATGGGGGTCGGTTCTGTATTGGGCGTCGTACTGGCGTTGAAGATTGAGATGACGGCGATGCCGCAGTTGGTCGCGTTGTTCAATGGGCTTGGTGGCGGTGCTTCTGTACTGGTCGCCGGAGCATGGTTGTCGGGCAAAGAATTCTCGGAGAAACTGGCATCGGGCAATGGCTTTATGGATGCGTTGACCGCAACTGCTGCATCCGGCCTGATTGGCGCGATCACGTTGTCCGGAAGTCTGGTCGCGTTTGGTAAACTGCAGGAATTGAAGTTTGTCAAAGACATTTCGTTTCCCGGACAGCGCATTCTGAACCTGTTATTGGCGTTGGGTTCGATCGGTGTGGGCTACCTGATGGTAGTTCAGCCGGAGAACGCTCAGTTGTGGTTTTGGCTGTTGGCGATCACCGCAACGACCCTGGGGGTTTTTCTGGTGATTTCTATCGGCGGTGCGGACATGCCCGTCGTGATCGCATTATTGAATTCCTATTCCGGGCTGGCGGCATCAGCCACTGGGTTTGTGCTGAACAACAACCTGCTGATCATCGCCGGGGCGTTGGTCGGTGCATCCGGCTTGATTCTAACGCGCATCATGTGCGTCGCGATGAATCGATCTTTGTGGGCCGTGCTGTTCGGCAAGATGCAATCGGGCGGTACAATGCTGTCGGACGACGAAGTCTACGCCAACGTGAAGTCGACCTCACCGGAAGAAGTGGCCATGATGCTGGAAGTCGCTCAGAACGTGCTGATTGTGCCCGGCTACGGTATGGCGGTGGCTCAAGCGCAACACACCGTACGCGACCTGACGAACTTGCTGTTGAAGAAAGACATTGCAGTCAACTTCGGTATTCATCCGGTGGCGGGGCGAATGCCCGGGCATATGAACGTCCTGCTTGCCGAAGCAGACATTGATTACGATCGTCTGAAAGAAATGGACGAAGTCAACGCGATGATGGACCAGGTGGACGTGGCCATCGTGCTGGGGGCCAACGATGTGGTGAATCCGTCGGCTCGCACAGACCCCAACAGCCCGATTGCCGGCATGCCCATCATCGATGTCGACAAAGCGCGCACAGTGATCGTCGTGAAGCGAAGTCTCAGCCCCGGATTTGCGGGGATCGCGAATCCCCTGTTCGCCGCCGACAACACAATGATGTTGTTCGGCGACGGAAAACAGGCGATTTCGGAAGTCACGAAAGCGTTGAACGAGGGTTAAACAAGACAAACGACTAGTGTTTCACAACCCAAATGTTGCGATACACAACTGGGTTGCCATGTCCCTGAAGGTACAACGGGGCTGGTCCCGCCTCTTCATTTAACTTGCCTGGTGTGCCGTGCGGCAGTTCTCGGTCGTCGTGAATCACGATGCCGTTGTGCTTGATCGTCGTGCGAGCGTTAGTGACTTTCCTGTCGCCTTCCCACACAGCAGCTTTGAATTCGATGTCATAGGTTTGCCATGTCAGCGGTGGAAAACACGCGTTCACAGCCGGTGGGGAAATCGAATAGATGCCGCCACATTCGTTGTCCTTGCCTTCCAGACCGAATGAATCCAACACCTGGCATTCGTAGCGGCTTTGCAGATAGACGCCACTGTTTCCTCGGGCCTGACCGCGGGCCTTCGGCTTAAACGGCGTGCGAAATTCCAGATGCATCGTGTGATCGCCAAGCTTATCCTTCGACTCACAATCAGCAGCCAACAGGTTGTCCATCACGATTTTCCCCGGTGCGAAATGTTCACCCGTTGAGCCATCAAACCAAACAGCGGCAGCTTCCGGCGGTTTCGCTCCCATTGTCGGGCTGGTGCGGACGACTTTCTCCAGCGTGCCGACTTCGTCGTCATTCTTGTCGACGATCACAGCTTTACCGTCTTTAATGACTGCCTTTCCGAATTCACCTTTGAATGTGGTGATGCCGTCATCCGTGTTGCCCGTTGCTGTGACCATCTTGTCGCCGCGTGCCCATCCGTCACCTGGCAGGCCGCCGAAGTACCCGACAGCGTCAAATTTGTGATCACCTAAAGCAACGACCTGCAGACCGAACTTGATCGCGTCGCCGTCAGGATCCAGGACACCCTGATATTCCCCTTGAATTCCGTAGTCGGCTCCCGCTTCGGCAGGATTCAAATAGGTTTCTTCAGCGGGTTTATCTTCAGCGATGACGCTGAATGAAAAACAGGTGATTAACAGAAGCAGAAAGCTGAGTCGTCGCATTGTGGTCCTTAGTGGTGGGTTGAGTTGAACGGAACTGAAATTCCAGAGTTCGCAGAATTGTGAACATCGCCGAACGACGCAGGAAAGTCAATTGAAACAATGATCCACTGAGCGACTTCCGGCTGAACAGATAGCGATTCGCAACTTTAACGATATGATCAACGTTCTCCGATTGTGTTGACGTTGGTTTGGATGAGTACGTGGTCTCTGCTGATATTAAATCTTTGAATTCCGCCTGTGATCGTATCACGGCACTGCTGCTGAACGAACGCAACAGCAACGGTTGCTGGGCAGGCGAATTGTCGACGTCGGCATTATCCACCGCCACCGCTGTGATGGCTTTGTCACTGGCAGAAAAAAATAATAGTGATTCGTCTTGCCGTGTCATGATTGACCGCGGGCTGGAATGGCTGACGAAGCACCAAAACGACGATGGCGGCTGGGGCGACACGGTACTGAGCATCAGTAACATTTCCACAACGATGCTGGCCAACGCCGTGTTTCATGCCGCTGGCACCGCAGAACAAAACTCCGCGGTGGTGGCGGCATCACAGAAGTACATTGACGACGCGGGTGGAGTCGCTGCGGTCATCAAACGGTACGGCAGGGATCACACGTTTTCCGTGCCGATTCTGACACACTGTGCACTGGCCGGAATCGTGGACTGGAAAACGGTAATGCCGCTGCCGTTTGAGTTGTCGTGTGTTCCCGCGAGATTCTTTGCGGCCGTAAAAATGCCTGTGGTCAGCTACGCGTTGCCGGCGCTGATTGCGATCGGTCAGGTGATTTTCAAGAAACGCGGCCACTGGAATCCGCTTGTTCGCTGTATTCGTAAGGCCGCTATTAAGCCGTCGCTGAAAGTGCTGGCGTCCATTCAGCCTGAACACGGCGGCTTTTTGGAAGCGACGCCGCTGACGAGTTTTGTCTGCATGAGCCTGCTGGGCTGCGGCTACGACGACCATCCGGTTACTAAACGCTGCCTGCAGTTTATCAAGGCGTCTGTGCGAGAAGACGGCAGTTGGCCGATCGACACGAACCTGGCCACGTGGGTGACAACGTTAAGCGTGAACGCCCTGGCGGGATCTGCTACGGCGTTGAACAACGCAAACAGCGCAGTTGATAACATCGACCGCAATCGTGTCCGGGACTGGCTGCTGCAACAACAATACAAGGTCGTACATCCGTATACAAATTCGCCGCCCGGGGGCTGGGCGTGGACCGATCTTCCCGGCGGAGTTCCCGATGCTGATGATACTCCCGGAGCCATGCTGGCGGTCATGAACCTGCGACTGCCGGATGAATCGTTCAGTGACGAAGAAACCGCCGCACTGCAAAACGCGGCAGTGTGGTTAGTGAATCTACAAAACCGCGATGGCGGCTGGCCCACATTCTGTCGCGGTTGGGGCACGCTGCCGTTCGATCGCAGCAGCAACGATCTCACTGCACACGCGCTACGAGCTTTGGCGGCGTGGCAGGCGAGGATTCCTGAAATTCCGCTGAACCTGTCAGCTCGCACCGAAACGTCCATTCGTCGAGGTCTGGACTATCTTCGCAAAACGCAGGCCGCAGACGGCAGTTGGTTACCGTTGTGGTTCGGACATCAGTTCAACGCCGATGAAGAAAATCCGCTGTACGGCACCGCCAAGGTCGTTTTGGCGTTAAAGGAGCTCGGACACCTGGCCAGCGAATTCGGCACCCGGGGGCTGAACTGGCTGCTGCAAAACCAGAATCCGGACGGCGGCTGGTCGGGCCGCAAGGGCCTGGCAAGTTCCATCGAAGAAACGGGTCTTGCCGTTGAAGCGTTGGCGGGTTTGGAAAATGCCGAGCCAGCTGTGAATTCCGGCCTAGAATGGCTGATTGAACGAATCAACAATGGTTCTGCCACGGAACCCACACCGATCGGTTTCTATTTTGCAAAACTCTGGTATTTTGAGCGTCTGTACCCAATCATATTTGCGGCGGCAGCAATGCGGCGGTGTGTTCAGGCGAAAGAAACCAGTCGTTAGCTCACCAACACATAATACCAACTGATTTTTATGGGGAAAACGGCACTTTCCAGCGACGCTGGGGTTATGCTGGCATCCCCTTGACGTTCGACCGTTCATCGGTCATTGATCCTCCCACCTTCCACGAATGCCTCCCCAGGAGACACGAGTGTCAACTGTTCCCTTGACTGAATCTGTCCATTCCAACAGCCGATCGCTTGATAACGACATCGTCGATATCGAAGACGATCCGCAGCCTGTGCGGAAGAAGGGCAAACGTCGCAGCACCAGTCACCTGAAAGCGGTTCCGGAATCGCTTGAGCAACGTGAAGCCGTCAAGAACGCGGCCGAACAATACGCGATCGGTCTGGACAAGGCGCGCGCCTTCAATAAGAACGAGCTCGAACGGCATAGCCGAATTTTGATGGAGGCTCAGAAGCTTCCAGAAAAGTATCTCGGCTTCGTGATGGTGATGATCGGGAACTTTTTCTGGAAACAGCAGTTCCTGGCGATCCCGTTCGAACGCCGCATGCTATTGCTGCCACATTGTCTGAAACACGCCGAAGGTTGCCCGGCCGAATATTCCGAATTCGGACTCGACTGCGAACGCTGCGGCGCATGTTCGATTGCGGATTACAAAGTTCGCGCTGAGCAACTGGGCTACAAGGTTCTGGTTGCTGAAGGATCGCCCGTTGTTCTGAAGATCGTTGTGTCGGGATACATTGATGGCATCCTGGGCGTGGCGTGTCTGAACGTCCTGGAAAAAGCGATCGACAAAATCCTGATCGCTGGTGTGCCATCGTATGCGGTGCCACTGCATTCCGGTGATTGCATGAACACCACTTTGGACGAAGCCTGGGTTTGGGACGTACTGGACAAGTACGAACCCCTGCCGGACAAACCGACCACCAGCTATGTGCCGCTGATGCGCGCATCGTCGAAGATGTTCGAAGACGACTTCGAACGCCTGCTGCCACGAGTTCGCACCAAAGCCGGAGCAAAAACAGACAGCCTAATTGCTTTCACAGAAGCGATTTCTTACGACTGGATGGCGAATGGTGGCAAACGCTTTCGTCCGTTCATTACGCTGGCAGCATGGCATGCTGCGTCGGGTCGCGACATTTTGACCGCAGGATCGCCAACACCAGAAATTCCGGACGGTGTTGCCAAAGTGGCGATGGCGATCGAAGCCTTTCATAAAGCGTCGCTGGTTCATGACGACATTCAGGATGACGACGCGTTTCGTTACGGTCGAGACACGCTGCATCGTCAGCACGGAACGGGCCAGGCGATCAACATCGGCGACCACCTGATTGGACTGGGTTATCGACTGATTCACACAGCCACCGATTTGGATCCGGCGATTGCGATGGACGTCGCCAACAGCATGTCGACCGCTCACATCCGATTATGTGACGGTCAAGGCGCAGAAATGTCGTGGCAGCAGTCGCCGGACTGGGACATCACACCGCTGGATACTCTGCAGATTTATTCCTTGAAGACATCGCCTGCCTTCGAAGCGGCTTTATACGCTGGCCTGCGAATGGCAAAGCACGAACTGGCCTGCAGCGAAAAGGTGTCGGCCTTCTGCCGTCACCTTGGTGTCGCGTTCCAGATTCTGAACGACCTGAAAGACTGGCAGGGCGACCTGGACAACAAGCTAAAAAGCGGGCAGGACGCGCTGGCTCTGCGACCCACCGTGCTGTTGGCATTGGCACTAAAAGACGCCGACGAAGATCAAACGAAGACGCTGCGGGGCATCCTGTCTGGTGAATTCAATGATCTGTCGGAAGAACGACGGATCGACAGGATGCGAGCCATCTTTAATACCTGCGGCGTGTTCGACAAGGCGGAAACTCTGGTTGAAAGATCGCAGGAACGTGCCGAACAGATCGTCGCCGAAATCGAAGATGATCGTATTCAGTCGCTGCTGCAGTTCTTTGTGGAAACCGTGCTGTCACGTGACACACCACCAACCGCTGCCGAACATCTCGATCCGGATTCCGGCGACGCACCACCGCGTCCGGTACAGCAGGTGTTTGTGCCGCTGACAATTGGCAATTTCTAAGATGTGGACGGACGATTTGCACCAACGTCGTCGCCGGAGTGTTCTGTTCGGGGCGACCGTTTTACTGATCCTGATCACCGCTGGCGTTGTGTTGAGTGCAGCAGATGTAACCGCTCAGGAACGCAAGCCGGTTGTACTCAGCGACCGTGCTGCTCGTGTGCATCAGGCGGGCGTGCTGTTCGATGGACACAATGATCTGCCGTGGGAAATGCGAAAGAACGGCCACGCGTCGTTTGATCAGTACGACATTGCCAGGCCGCAACCCCAGGCTCACACAGACATCCCACGACTTCGCAAGGGTGGTGTGAAGGCTCAGTTCTGGTCGGTGTATGTCCCCGCCGACACCGAACAGGCGGGGACGTCTCTGTTGCAGACGCTGCAGCAGGTCGAGCTCGTCCATAACATGATCAAGCACTATCCGGACGTTTTCGAACTTGCGTCGACAGCGGATGACGTCGAACGTATTGCCAGGTCGGGAAAGATCGCCAGCATGCTGGGGATCGAAGGCGGATACTCGATCGAAAACTCACTCAGTAATATTCAGCGTCTGCATGGTCTCGGCTGCCGCTATATGACGTTGACTCATTCGCGGTCACTGACGTGGGCCGATTCCGCGACAGATGAACCGCGCTGCGGCGGACTGTCGGAATTCGGAACAGAAGTACTGCTCGAAATGAACCGTGTCGGCATGCTGATCGATTTGTCGCACGTTTCAGCGGACTGCATGCGAAAGTCTCTGAAAGTGACCAAGGCACCAGTCATCTTTTCGCACTCGTCCGCATTGGCACTCAACAGTCATCCGCGCAACGTGCCGGACGATGTCCTAAAGCTGATGCCGTCGAATGGCGGAGTTGTGATGGTCAATTTCTATTCCAAATACGTGATCCCAACCGTGCAGTTGGAAGCAGATGACACGCAGCGAGGTTCGATTCATGATGTCGTCGATCACATCGAACACGTCATCAGGACGGCAGGCATTGATCACGTGGGGCTGGGTTCGGACTTTGATGGCGTACCGCGTCTGCCGACGCAGTTGGAGGACGTTTCAACGTATCCACTGATTACTCAGGAACTGCTGAACCGAGGCCATTCAGAAACGGATATCCACAAGCTACTCGGCGGAAACATTTTGCGTGTTCTAAGAGCCTGTGAAACGGCCTCCCATTCGCTGCAGTAGCTCTGCGCCGCAGAAGTCTCGATATTCGCCTCCCGTTTTCATAGCCAGTTGCTTGAGCCAACCGGAATAATTCACTGCAGAGAATTCACTGCAGAGAATTCAGTGACCATTCTGCGAACGTAAACCTGAGTCGCCGGGAATGTTGCGATCAGTTCTTCAAGTTGTTGTTCCGATGCATTCGGTTCGTCTGAGTCGGTGATCAGGAAGATCGCATCGGGCTTGCGAGTCATGGCGTTTTCGATCGCTGACAGATGGTCCCTGCCACCGTTGGGCTGAATTTGAGCCAATCCTTCGATCTCGCGTTGCTTATTAACGTCAGTCGCCTCGATGAACCTGTCGTTGTTCTGCCCACGGATAGACAAGGGGGGCGTCGTTTCGGCATCTTCCATGAAACCAGTGCCTCCAGGCCAATGATCGCCCTCGCCTGCAACTCGGCGCGGGGATAATAGACAACTCGAGTCACCGATTCCCCCTTCCGCGCTTTCATGATGTCCTCGTGCCGGATTTCGATCGTAAGCTTTCCCTTGTTCAGCTCCACCACAATGAGCACAGTCAGAGCGATCACTGAGAAGGCAGCCGCTGCGGAAGCAAGCCATTTGGCAATGGGCGGAATGCGGTAGCGATCACCGAAAGTGCTAAGCGACTCCGGCAAAGGCACAGACGTTGGTTGCTGGGTATGAGCCAGGCATGCCTCCAGCAGTTCAGCAACCGATTCGTAACGGTCGGAAGCCTGCTTGGAGATCAACCGGTTGATGATTCCACACAGCCATTCGGGAATATCGGGATTGATCTCTCGAATCGGTTTTGGCTGATCATCAATAATTCGTCGCATGACTCCGTAGGTGGTTTCTGCTCGAAACGGTGGCCGACCCGTACACATGGAATACAGCACGCTGCCCAGGCTAAACAAATCACTGCGTTGCTCCATGGATTCGCCGCGAGCCTGTTAGGGCGACATAAACTGCGGCGTGCCCGCAATGACGCCGCTGCTGGTGGCGTCGTCGACAGCTCGAGCCAACCCAAAGTCGGTCAGCGTGACTCGTTCGACTCCCTCTTCCAGTAGAATATTCGCCGGTTTGATGTCGCGATGAATCAGGCCCTGAGCATGAGCCGCCGCAAGTCCCGCGGCAACCTGCGAACCAATTCGCAGGATCTCGTTCAAAGCAAGCGAACCTTCCTGGTCGAGCCTTTTCTGCAGCGAGCATCCTCGCAGATAGGGCATGACAAGATGAGGCAATGCTTCGTCGTTGGATACACTGTGAATTGCAATCACGTTAGGATGCAGCACGGCGGCGGCCGCTTTGGCTTCGCGAGCGAATCGTTTGCGAGCGGCACCGCTGGTTGCCAGATGCGGGGCCAGCACTTTGATAGCGACCGTCCGATCCAGCGATTTGTCGATCGCCTTTAACACGACTCCCATCCCGCCCGCTCCGACGACGCCCGTCACCTCATAACCTGCAATCCGTCCAAGCATCAGGGGGTCATCGGTTGGTGCCAGTGCATTCAGGACGGTTTGAATCTGCGGTGGTATACGCGATGTTTGTTGATTGGAGTCAGACGCAGCGTTCGCATCAGCCGGGACGAATCCGGTTGGTTTCAGCAGCGACTCCGCTTCGTTCCAGACTACAGGGTTCGCTGCCGTCTGCTCCAACGCCAGGCGACAGGTTTCACAATGATTCAGGTGCAGAGCGAATTCCTGTTCCTGGAGGCGACTCAATTCGCCGCTGAGGAATAATTCCAGTCGCGCGGCGTCACAGGCATCAACAAGCGAACCGTCGTTCGTAGCTGGTCGTGCGTTGGTCTTCATGCTTACCCTTTCTCCAGCTCTTCGATCTCATCGCGAAGACGGCGTATGATCCGACTTCGAGCCGCGTAGATGTTTCCAACGGACTTATTCAGCTGCACCGCCGCGTCATCAATGCTGCAGTTTTCGACAACCGTCATTTCAAACGCTCGCCATGTATCCGGGGCCACATCGATTTGCACCGTCTTTGCTGCTCGCAGGTACAGTTCCCGTCGATATTCCAGTTCAATCTGAGCATCTGATTCGTCTTCGACATCTGCGTGTTCGGCTAGCAGCTCCTGGACCGACGTGCCACCCGCCGCGCGATCCAGCGGTTGGCGCGACAGAGCATTGATGATCCCATTCCGAGCGACTCGCCGCAGCCAATGTCGAAAGCGGACCCGATCATCGTTTTTCTTCCAGTCGCCAATCGCCGCAGCGACCGACATCAACACCTTCTGAGCCAAATCCTGAGCATCCGCATCCTGCAATCCTCGCCCGCAGGTTTAGAAGTTGCGCCTTTGGGTAATGAAATTTAAAATTGGTATTGCAG
>CALFOL010000042.1 GCA_937919915.1 uncultured Planctomycetaceae bacterium | reverse complement strand
CGTTACCCGCGTTTCCAGCAACAGTGAAGGCTCCACCGAAGATCGAACGGGAAACAATGACGTTATCGTTCAGGGCCGAACCGCTAACGTTCGTCGCACCGGCGACCGTTGAACCAGTCACCACAAGATTGGTGATGCCGTTGCTGCTGGATGTCAGGCCACCATTCACGGTGGATCCCTGAATCAGCGACGAACCAGGTCCGCCTAATGTCAGACTGCCCACCTGGCTGGACTGAATACGTCGAACATCCGTACCACCAGAATTCGAAAGCGTGACAGCAGCATTTGTGGCAGCATCGCTGATCAGCACCTGGTCGTTTCCAGTGCCGGTTTCGACGCTCAGCGTTGCGGCTGCGTCGGCCGCTGGGCCTAAGACGACAATCTGGTCGTCGCCACCGCCCAGATTAATGACCGCGTTGCCGATGGCCGTGACTGCAAACGGTGAGCGAATACCGTTCACCTGAGTGCCGCCGGCACCCGCCACAAACGTATTGCCGTTCTGATCGGTGTAGATCACAACCGTATTGGCTGAATTGTCACCTGTGATCTGCAGGTTGCCGTTGGTAATCGTCGCGGTGACGTTTCCGGATCCGGTCCCGTTGTGACCAAACGTGTTGGCGAAGTTGACGTCCGAAACTTCCTGCCCCGTGATAACAACCCGCGAATCAACAGACCGTTGAGCGTTATACAGCAGTGACAAGTCTCCCCAATATGTGGCGTCGAGCGTCGCCACGAGGCTGCCTGTGAGAGCTGTTTGCGGACTGTTGTCCCATTTATACAGCTGACCATTCGGCGTGATGAAGTGCCAGCCATCGCTGCCAAGGATCCAGCGTTCATCTCGACCGCCCCAGTTTCGGAAGTCGTTAACTGGTGCTCGGAAGTTGAGTTCCTGATCCAGTCGATACGCTTTAGCAGCAAACAGGCCACTTGTGCCGTTTTGGCTCCAGCCCTGCCGAGTTTCTTCTGTTACCAGATACGTGTCGTTCAGCAGATTGCTGAATCGGTACCAGCCGGTTTCTGTGGCAGGATCGATCTGACCGTTGCCATCGCGGTCGAGGTCACCGGTAACGGCTGTACCGACAACGACTCCGGAAGAATTGGTCAGCGTGATCGTCCAGCCGTTCAGCCAGGGTTCGCTGGCGTCACGGAAGTTGTCTGCATCAATATCGTGGAACTTGCGGCCTTCAATCTGGCCGGTCGGAATATTGCCAAAGTTGATTCCCGACACATTCTGACCAGTCGACACCGTTAATGCTCGCAGGCTGTTTGGTTGGGCGTTGTACAGCAACGATGGGCTGGCATGGAACTGGCCGCCCAGCGCCGCGACCAGATCGCCGGTCAGATTCGATTTCGGGCTGTTGTCCCAGCGGTGCAGATTTCCGGCGGGTGTGATGAAGTACCACTGGTCGTCGCCGCGAATCCATTTTTCACCCAGACCGCCCCAGTTTTCGAAGAGGTTCCCAGTGAACCTCAGGTTGTGAGCCTGATCGAGATCGTAGGCCAGCGAATTGCCGCCGTCCGGGAACGTTTGTCTCCAACCGTTGGGAAGGACTTCCTGGACCCGCCAGGCTCCCTGATTCACAGCCACAGTGTACAAGCCACTCTCGGTCTGCGGATCGATTGAGCCATCGTTGTTCAGGTCACGATCTGCAGTGACTGCTGATGAAACCACGGTCCCACTGGCATCCACTAGTTGAATCAACCAGCCGTTCAGTCCCGGTTCGTCTGTGTCCTGTACACCGTTACTATTGCGGTCGTACCACTTCTGACCGCTGACGGAACCATCATCCTGCTGGATCGTGCCGGTGGCAGAACTGTTGGTGAAGAGGACTCGTGGAGTCACAGAAGAGATGCCCACGGTCAGCGTTTCGTTGGCTTCAGTGACGTGATCACCGACAACCGCCACGAGGATTTCGTGAGTCAGACTGCCACCTGCCAAGAGCGTGAACGAGCCGGAGTTCTGAACATAATCGCCATCGGCAATTGAGGCCGTGCCATCAACGGTGGCGTAGCCGAATCGTCGTTTTGGATTGTGCCTGTGCCGCGAGTGGTTGCGAATGTTACGCTGTCGCTGGTCGCATTTTGACTGACCAGATCAATGAAGAATGTTTCATCCAGTTCGACGATGCTGTCGGGCAGCGTTTGAACAGTGATCGTATGACTCTGTCCCTTGGTGCCATCAAATTGCAGATCGGAAGGATCCGCGATGGAATAGTCGCTGTTTCTGATCGCCGTTCCGTTGATGGCGTTGTACGTCACGGTAAACGGACTATCCACGTCATTGTCAACGCTGACGGTAAACGTCATGGTGTTGCCGGTGCCGTCACCTTCGCTGACCGAGACATTGCTGATGCTGATTAATGCTGCATCATCGTTTTCTATCGTTCCGATCCCGTTGCGATCCGCCAAAGTCACTCCTTCGCCGCCGTCTGTGATGCTCGACAACGTGACTCGCAGCGTTTCGTTAAGCTCGACAATGTTGTCACCAATGATTGGCACTGTGATGGTCTGAGTCATCGCACCGACACCGGCACCACCAACGAAAGTCAGGGTTCCACCGGGCACCGTCTGGAAATCCACGTCGGCGGTCGCTGTCACACCTTCCACAACGTAGGCCACAGTCACATCACTGTCGACTTCTGCGTTCAGCGTCACTGTGAAGACCAGGTTGCGAATTCCCGAATCACCTTCTTCGATCGATGCGTCGTCGACAGCGATTGCCGCGATGTCATCGTTCGTCACGACTGCCACTCCGCGTGAGTCCACGATCGTGACGGCTCGACCCGCGGCCTGCAGGTTTGCCAGATCAACGAAAAATGATTCGTCCAGTTCCAGATTTTGGTCGCCGGTCACCGCGATCGGAGCAACCAATTGCTGAGTCCCTGTGCCGTTTCTGGCGGCAAAGGTCAGTGTCTGACCACTAACCGCGGTGTAGTCTCCACCAGCGGCCGTTGCAGTGCCCGCGACCGTCGAAAACTCAAGAGAGACAGGGACGTCGATTTCACCACTGAGAGTCACGTTGAGTCCAAAGACGGTGGTGCCCGCATCGCCTTCGTCACGTGTGACGTCAGTGATCACGATCGTCGCAACGTCATCATTGGTGATCGTGGCCAGTGCCTGAGCCTGTCCGAAGACGACGCTTCTGCCGTTGGTCACCAGTCCCGACAGGTTCGCAAAGAACGTCTCGTCCAGCTCCACGGTTTCGTCGCCGTTAACACTGACGGTAAACGTCTGCGACTGACTGCCCCCGGAATTTGCGGCAAAGGTGAAGCTGTTGCCATTGGTGGCAACATAGTCTCCACTTGTCGTTGTCGCCGTGTTGTTCAGGGTGTCGTAGTCGACTGCAATATCGCTGTCGACTTCGGCGTCAAGTGTCACTGTAAACGTGACGGTTGCAGCGCCGCTGTCTAATTCGTTGACTGTCACGTCGGCAATACTCAGTGTTTCGACATCGTCATTGCGGATGGTACCGACGGCCGGGGCATCGGTCACGATCACATCGCGACCGGTTGTTACCAGGTTCGACAGCGTAACAAGGAATCCCTCGTTGAGTTCAACGCGAGAATCCCCTGTTACCTGAATGACGATCTGCTGAACCTGAGCTCCACCGGTGTTCGCAGCGAAGGTCGCCACTGAGCTGGCAACAGCCGTATAGTCGTTGACTGTTGCGCTGGCGTCCGTGGTGACGAAGTCGATCGTCATTGGGATGTCGATTTCAGCATCCAGAGAAACGCTGAAAGAGAACGTTGTTGTGCCGGAGTCACCTTCATCCAGAGAGACGTCAGAGATGGAAATGCTGGCCGCGTCGTTATTGGTAATCGTGCCGACACCCTGCGAATTCGCCAGAGTGACGTCCAGACCTGCATTTGCCAGATTAGAAAGATGCAGTCTGATAAACAGATGATTCCCTATGGGATTTGCAGGGATGTTGAACATCGCTGAACAGTTCAACGCTAGCGAGCAACTGTCGCCAGCAGGGCAAAAACCGGATGCAGGATACGCCCGCGTTTGACCGTCCAGTGGACAGATTCATCAAAAATTCCCCGTCCGCAGCAGCCCGGCATTCCAAACTCGTAGGTCTTTGATCTACAATTGTTTGTATCATTAGGAGCCATGGAAATGTTTCGAGTCGCCGCGAAAAGATTTCCTTCCGGACAAGAAACTTACTAAAGTTAGGTAGATTGCAAAGCTTGGGGGGTAATCGTAGGTTATGTTTAAAAAGCTCAACGAGGTTCATTATTCGTTGCAATCGCGATTTTTCAACGAGTCGGATGTTTTGAGCATAAATCGGCAAAATGAGAATACCACTCAAGTTACCGGTTGAGTCAATGATTCATCTCGCGTGGCGACAGACAGAATTCGAGCATTGGCCTATGCGTTGACATAGTCGCGATGCGAGGGTCACTCCAGGAACAGCCATGGCTGATGTGAATGATTTTGTACCGTACTTTCTCGACGAATGCCGTGAGGGGCTGGCCAGCGTCGAGACGGACATGGTTGAGCTCGAGCACGATTCTGCCCCGACAGCCCGTCTGGATCGTATTTTTCGGACTTTGCACACGATTAAGGGCAATTGCGGTTTTCTGGGGTTCGAGCGTCTGGGGGCCCTTGCTCATGCCGGGGAAACGCTACTGTCCCGCCTCCGGGATCGCAAGGTGGCTCTGAGTTCTGAAGTCACTGATCATCTGCTGCAGCTGATCGATGGCGTCCGATCGTTTCTAAACGAAATTGCAGAAAAGTTTTCTGAAGGGACGGTTGACTTTTCAGCACTGTGCGAGTCACTCTTGCAGCTTGCAGACGCAGAGTCGGCTAAGGTTCCGGACGTCACATCTCCGCAACTGTCTGCAGCAAAGAATCCGGAAAAGATTACATCAGCACCGGAATCTGCTTCACAGCAGTGGGAGCGCACACTCGTGGCGACGCCTGCAGCCGGTGGCGATCGGAAAGAGATCGCTGAGCCACCCCGCAGCAAGTCCGATGCGATTAATCGACCGCCGTCTGGTCGCGTCCCGGCGTCGGGGGCAAAAGTTGCGTCAAATATGGAAGCGAAGCAGGAATCGCAGCAACACAGGCTGGCGGCGGATCCCGACTTCTCTTTCGAAAAGCAGTTCCCATCATCGGACTCGTCTCTGATTTCAACGGAGTTATCGCAGACCAGCATCCGCATGGATGTGGGGCTCCTCGACCGGCTGATGAACCTGATTGGCGAACTCGTGCTGAATCGCAATCAGATGCTTCAGTATATTTCCCTGCTTTCAGATCCGACCATGAGTTTGATGGCCCAGCGGCTGAATACCATCACATCGGAACTGCAGGAAGGATTCATGCGGACCCGGATGCTGCGGATCGGAACGATGTGGAAACGATTTCCCCGCGTTATCCGCGACACGGCTCAACAATGCGGGAAGCAGGTTCGACTGGTCACGGAGGGTGATACCACGGAGTTGGACCGTTCACTGATTGAAGCAATCACCGACCCTCTGACGCACACGATCCGCAACGCCATTGACCATGGGATCGAGTCTCCGCAGGTACGCCGCTCCCGAGGAAAACCGGAGCATGGCACAGTGACTCTGCGGGCGTATCACGAAGGTGGGCAGGTGCACATCGACATCTCGGACGACGGTGCTGGTGTCGACATTGAGAAAGTGCGTGCCAAGGCGAAGATGGTAGGACTTTTCTCCGCGGAGGAGAGTGCGGTGCTCACCGAAGCTCAGCTGCTGAGTTCCATTTTCATGCCGGGCTTTTCAACTAAAGAAAATGTCAGCAGTCTGTCTGGTCGCGGCGTCGGCATGGATGTCGTCAAGACGCGCATTGAACACGCAGGCGGAACCGTCCAGATCTCCAGTGTCAGCGGCAGCGGAACAACGGTGCACATGACTGTTCCTCTGACGCTGGCGATCATTCCGGCGCTGATCGTTCGCAATGCAAATCAGCAGTTTGCAGTTCCGCAGGTTAGTCTGAACGAGCTTCTTCGACTGACTGCCGACGAAGTTCAGCAGAGGATCGAAGTGATTGAGGATTCTGCGACACTTCGGCTGCGGGGCCGACTGTTACCACTGGTTCGCTTAAGCGAGGTTCTTCGTGACACATCCGTTCAGCAGTCTGCTGCCGATGAAACCTGTGTTCTGGTACTGCGTTCAGCAGACCGGACATTTGGGCTGATCGTTGATGCGGTGACGAACAACGAAGAAATTGTCGTCAAGCCACTCCTGCCCCTGCTTCAGGGATTGTCTGTCTATTCCGGCAGCACGCTTCTCGGAGACGGAAGTCTGGCGCTCATTCTGGATGTCCTCGGACTTGCACGACAGTCGGGAGTTTTTTCCCGTGCGACCTCCGCAGCTGATATTGATGTGTCGTCCAGCAGGGACTCCGTGCTGGTTGATCTCTCCAGCGGACTGTTGCTATGTGGCGTTGGACTCGAACGGAGAGTGGCATTTCCGGTGTCAAGTGTGCGCCGCCTCGAAGAGATCCCGAAAGAGAGCGTTCAACAAGCCGGGTTGTGTACTGTGGTTCCGTACCGCGACGATCTCTTGCCCCTCGTGGACATCGCCGCATTGTTATATTCTGAAGCCACTCCGGCTTCAGCACAGGAAATGGAAAAATGGCCGATCGTTGTCTGCACGACGGAATCCGGTGAGATGGGGTTCCGAGTTAATCAGGTGCTGGACATCGCCGTTGCTCCGCTACGAATCCTGCCGGCACCTCTTTCCGGGCTGCTGGGGTCCGCCATCATAGACGGCCACATTACTGATCTGATCGACATGTCACAAATCTCACGACCCACGGCGGCATCGACAGGAACTCATCCGCACGGACGCAACAGCACAACACTTTAACTAAATCGCAAGTGAACCCGTTATGTCACGAATCGCATCTCTTCTGCTGCATCCTCTTAATTCACTGCGGATCGGCCAGAAACTAATCCTGATCAGTTTAAGCCTGCTGCTGCCGATTGCAGTTCTGCTGTATTTCATGGTGCATGGAATCGCCGGCCATATTGAATTTGCGGAACTGGAAATTGCGGGCAACGCCATGGAGCGTCCTTTGGTGTCGCTCCTTGACCATGTCGCACGCCATCAGGCACTCTCACACCGGCAGCGGAATGGCGAAGCCGGACTGGAAGACGCGACCGCTGAAGAAGCAAAAAAGGTGACCCAGCAGCTGCAAACGCTTTCCGCCGTCTATCGGATACATGGTGAGTTGTTACAGTTTACCGAAGAAGGTCTGGGGCAGCGTAACCGACTTGAAGCGCATCCTGATCGCCTTCAGGCAGAATGGGACAAACTTCTTGAGATGCCTGCGGAAAAGAGTTCGGCGGCATCGGATCGAACGCATCTGCAACTGCTCACCACGATTCGGACGATGATCGCTCATGCGGGCGACACGTCCAATCTGATTCTGGATCCGGATCTTGATAGTTATTATCTGATGGATGTGACGCTGCTGGCACTGCCGGAATCGGTAGCGCGTCTGGGACAACTGCGTTTGACGTATCGCGGTTTCTTTGAAACAGACGCCGCGGAAGTGGCAGAGCCGGTCGATGCACAACAATCACCGGTCGGTACCCAGGAAAAGATGCAGCTGGCCGTCCAGGAAAACATGCTGAAGGAATCGAGTTTGAATCGTGTTGTCGGCAGCGTCCAGACAGCGATGAATGAAGACGCAAAGTTTCACGGAGTCAGTCCGACACTGCAGACCTCGCTGGAACGAGCAATGGACCAGTACACCACGGCCATTCGCAAGCTTCTGGCTGCGATGCGGACTGTTGTGAAAACAAACGGGCCGCCCATGTCGCCGGACCAGTTTGAACTCTTGATTGACGACTCGGTCACGGCCGGCAGCAGTCTGGGGAACGCCGGAGTCACCGAACTGGACTGGTTGCTGAACAAACGCATTCAGGACTTCCGTTCGGCGCGATGGAATGCACTGCTGCTTTCAGCGTTGGCGTTGCTGGCGTCCGGGGTTCTGGTCATCATCGTTTCGCGGAGCATCACGTTGCCACTCAATCATTGCGTAACAAGTCTGCGGTCGCTGGCGGCGAAGAACCTGACCGTGCAGGTCAGAATCTCGGGCACTGGTGAACTGTCGCAGATCGCCGGTGCTGTGAATCAGGTATCAGAGGGGATGCGTGCCGCAATCGACTCGATCCGTGAACATGCGCTCCAGCTGCATCAGGGCGCAGAACGACAAATGCAGGCCAGCCATCAATTGAGCGCTTCAGCCGAGGAAACATCGACGCAGGCCAGCATTGTCACCCAGGCGTCCGAGCAGGTCAGTCGCAATGCGCAGACTGTGGCGAACAATATTGAAGACCTAGGGGACAGTATTCGAGAAATTGCCAGCAACGCAAATCAGGCCGCCAGAGTGGCTAGCGAAGCCGTGAAGTTTGCCGAAAGCACGAATCAGATCGTTGCCAAACTCGGCGGCAGCAGCGCGGAAATCGGCAAAGTCATTAAAGTGATTACCGCGATCGCCGAACAGACGAATCTGCTGGCGCTGAACGCCACAATTGAAGCGGCTCGCGCCGGAGAAGCCGGCCGCGGATTTGCGGTGGTTGCCAATTCCGTAAAGGAACTTTCCCGAGAAACCGCCAGCGCGACCGAAGATATCGGCAGAAAGATCGACGCGATTCAGAAGGATACGCAGGAGGCCGTTCGGGCCATTGAGGAGATTGGCAGAATCGTACTAAACATTCACGATTATCAGAATTCCATCGCCACGGCCGTTGAGGAGCAGACTGTGGTCACCCGCGAGATCAGCACCCACGTAGCAGAAGCAGCGCGAGGTAGTTCGGATATTGCCAGCAATGTTGCCGCTGTCGCAGAGGCGGCAGGAGAAACGGCAAGGGGAGCTGCGAGCACTCAGCAGGCGGCTCGTGAAGCCACAAGCACGGCCGCAGATTTGCAGCGACTTGTCGGCGAATTCACCTGCACGGAGGCATCATGAACGCTCCGGTTCAGTTTTGCACGTTTCGACTGAACGGTCGTCTGTATGGAATAGACGTGCGCAATGTCCAGGAAGTCCTGTGTCATGCCGTCATCACACCTGTGCCACTCGCGGCCCACGCCGTCAGCGGATTGTTTAGTCTCCGCGGACAGATCATGGCCGTCATCGACCTTCGTCGGTGTTTTTCCATGCCTGACCGACTCCATGGAAGTCCCTTTGTCTGCCTGATTGTGAACACACCCGACGGTCCGGTCAGTCTTTTGGCGGACGAAATTCAGGATGTCTTCGAACCTGATCCCGCTGACTTCGAAAGTGTGCGGGCCGATGACGATGGTCTGGAGACGCGGCGTCTCACCGGCGTATTCAAGCTGCCTCACGGCCTGTTGCGAGTCCTGAATGTGTCTGCTATTATGGCTCATGTGATGTCGCATCGCTTGGAAAATATCGCGAATGACAAATCGACCCAAACCGATTCGGATCTTACTGGTCGATGATCTGTCGTCTACTCGACGCGCCCTCAGCAATTTCCTGAATATGGAAGCTGACGTTGAAATTGTCGGAACAGCATCCGCGGTGCGAAGTGCGTTGGCACGAATCCAGCAGTTGTCTCCTGATGTCGTTGTGACCAAATTTGATTTGCCGGACTCTGTACTAACGCTCCTGCAGTCGCTGAACCAGCAGGCCTGTCGCGTGCCTGTCGTCGTGTTTGACGCGGGACTGGAAGCGGGTTCACCCCGAAATATTGACGCTCGACTGGCAGGAGCGACATCATGCGTTGCCCGTCCGGCAGAGCACAATGCCCTCGCTGGCGTTGTCCAGGGGGTCCTGTCACCGGCAATCCGCAAAGCGATAAACAACAGCACAACTTCGCGGCAGTGGCCGGATACGGCTTTCGCAAAGCCGGAAAAAACTCTGGAAGAAGCGACCCGCATCGTGCCTGCCGGACGCATTCCTGGTGGCGAATTAACTGCCTCGAATGTACCATCTGCCCGCCAGTCTCCGCCTGCTTCGGTCGTGGCCATTGCCGCCTCCACAGGAGGTCCCGACGCGTTGGCAGAAGTTCTGACCGGGCTCCCCTTCGATTTTTCCGTCCCGATCGTGATCGTGCAGCACATGTCGTCGGGGTTTACGGTCACGCTGGCTGAGCGTCTTGCGACTCAAACCGGTCGGCGTGTCGCGGAGGGATGCGACTCCGCGAAACTGCACGAGGCGCAGATCTGGATCGCGCCGGGCGGGCGGCACATGCTGGTCGAACGACGAGGCCGCGATTTTGGCCTGCGATTGTCGGACGACGAACCCGAAAGCTCCTGCCGGCCCTCGGCTGATGTGCTGTTTCGCTCAGTTGCCAAAGTCTTTGGATCGAGCGTGCTCGGCGTTGTGCTGACAGGTATGGGACACGATGGACTGGAGGGAAGCCGATGCATCCGCGACTGTGGCGGTCAGGTGATTATTCAGGATCAGGCGACCAGTGTGGTATGGGCGATGCCTCGTGCCGTGGCGGAGGCGAAACTTCAGGACGCGATTTTGCCGGTAACTGAGATTGCTCGCGAAATCCACCGGCGCTGTCGGAGGTCCGAAACATGAATCTGGCGATGGAAGATTTTGAGTTTGTGCGGACAGTCGTACGCGACATGACCGGCAATGAAATCGGGCAGAACAAAGCTTACCTCGTGGAAACGCGACTACTGCCGGTGGCTGCTGCATTCGGAACGCCACAACTGAGTGAATTCCTGCGTTACGTCCGCCGTACACGTGACCGGAACGGCCTGGTTCAGATTGCAGAAGCCATGCTGATCACGGAAACATATTTTTTTCGGGAACCCCAGACTTTAGACTACTTGTCCGCGATAATTCTGCCGAGTCTGATGTCCCAGCGCGGCGGACGAACGCTGCGTCTGTGGAGCGCTGCGTGTTCGTGTGGTCAGGAAGTGTACAGTCTCGCCATGCTGCTCGCCGAACACAATCAGGCTGCAGGCAGCAGCGGATTTCAAATAACCGGCAGTGATCTTTGTACTGGAGTGCTGGAACAGGCGAGGCGCGCGGAATACTCGACGGTTGAAGTGGAACGGAATCTGCCGGAACGATATCGACGGCACTTCATCGCACGCGGTTCAGATCGCTGGCACCTTCTGACACCGTCGGAAGTCAACGTGGATTTTAGAGTTTGTAATCTCAAGTCCGAAGCATTGCCTGGCCCCTGGGATGTGGTTTTCATTCGCAATGTACTGATCTATTTCTGCGAGGACTTGCGGCAGGCAGTGCTTCGGCGAATTCACCAGCAGTTGGCTCCGGACGGTTGGATGATTCTTGGGAAATCGGAAACCAGTCGGCCACCGGAAAACCTGTTTCGACGAGTCGCTTCAGGAACGGCCTGCTTTCAAAAGATCCATAACAACGCGAAAGGGCCACTGGTATGAGTCAGCCAGACGTAAACTTCGTCAGGGGATTGCGTGAAACGGGTATGCTCTCCGACTCGGAGTGCACAATGATCGGCGAAAAACGGGAACTGACGGACGAGGAATCAAACATTGATCAAAAAAAAGTGCTTGATGAGTTGCTCGGAAACGGACGATTGACACCATTTCAGGCGGAGGAAATCGAAGCTGGACGGGGACACCTTCTGCGATTCGGAAACTACCTGCTGCTGAGCCGACTGGGTGAGGGGGCAATGGGGACTGTCTACAAAGCACTGCACCTGCGGATGCAACGCGTTGTGGCGCTGAAGACCCTGAAACCCGAAACCAGCAAGCCGGCCTTCATTGAGCGATTTTATCGCGAAGTGCGCGCTGCCGCTCGGCTCAATCACCCTCATGCCGTCGCAGCTTACGATGCCGATGAATGCGAATCCGGCCACTATCTGGTGATGGAGTACGTCGACGGAAAGGATCTGAGCGCGATCGTGAAGAGAGACGGGCCCATGTCTGTTTCCGAAGCCGTCTCAGCGATTCGTCAGGCCGCTGAAGCACTCGCATATGCCCATCGTTTTGGCATTATCCATCGGGACATCAAGCCGGCCAACCTGATGCGGGATGCGCATGGCAACGTCAAAGTGGCGGATCTTGGGCTGGCTCGGCTGAGCAATGACCACACCATTGCAGAGACCGACGAACGAGCCGAACTGACCCAGAGCGGCAGTATAATGGGAACCATCGACTACATGGCACCGGAACAAGCCATCGACGCGGCCCGTGTCGACGCCCGTGCCGACATTTACAGTCTTGGCTGCACGCTCTATTTCCTGCTGACAGGCCGCGCGGTCTACGAACATGACAGTTTGATGGCGCGACTGGTGGCTCACCGCGACGCCTCGATCCCGTCGCTGCGCGACAGAGTGCCGGACGTGCCCGAAGAACTTGACCAACTCTTCTGCCAGATGTTGGCCAAGACTCCTGAAGATCGCTGCGCGTGCATGGAAGATGTGGCCGCCGCCCTGAAGGCGTTCAGCGCAACTGATCCGGTTGCTGAATCGCTGAACCTGCGTGCGCAGACTGTCTTTGTGATCGAACCGTCCAGGTTCCAGTCCCGAATTCTCCAGAGCTTTCTGCAGGACATCGGCGTTGACGACATCCATCTGTTCCGTTCTGTGCATGAGACGATCGCGGAAATCGGTGCCATGCGACCGGATCTGGTGGTGACCAGCCTTCAGCTCCCGGACGGCACCGGGATTGAATTCCTGCAGCGTCTCCGCGACGATCTCCGCTGGTCACTCATGCCCGTTCTGCTGCTGACAAGTATTCCCCTGCCGCCGGAACAGCTGCAGTTCATTCGCAATACGCGCGCTGTCGCGCTGCTCGAAAAGCCCTTCAGCCAGGAGCAGTTCACCCAGGCTGTACAAGGCACAATTTCTGAAAGCAGAAATCAATCACCTTCCGTGGCGGGACTGGATCAGCTTCGCGTGCTGATTGTGGACGACAGCAGTGTCGCACGGCGGCGCATTGAAGCGACGCTTGCAGAACTGGGCTTCGCTCGCTTTTCTCAAGCAGAAAACGGCAAGATCGCCGCAGATATCCTGCAGCAACGGACCTTCGAACTGATTGTGACCGACTACAACATGCCGGAAATGAACGGATATGAGCTGGTCGCGTGGACTCGCCGCGAAAGCCCGCTGCCGCATGTTCCGATCATTATGTGCACGACTGAGTACGATCCGGAAAAACTTGGCGAAGTCTACCAACTGGGGGTTTCAGCCATCTGCAACAAGTCGTTCGAGCAGGACCTTGTTCGCAATATTGTGATTCGGCTTTTCAAATAAACTTGATGAAACACAGGGCCAAAAATTTGACATACAGAAAGCTGTTTGGAAATCAGCGGTTTGCACAAAAGACCGACTTCGATTTCGGCCGAATGTCTGTCAGAAATGTCCGCCGCTGAATCTGAAACGCGTGTCCATTGACGCGTGGTACGTCCGTTCACTCCAGTAGGAGCAATCTGGTCACGCCATGTGAATGTCTGCCACGCGTCGCTGGGAGTGCCTGAGCATCTCGCCAATACGGTCACGGCATTCAATCTTTTCGGATACGGCACCAACCTCATGACCGGGCTCAATGTGTGCGTTTTTGGGGCCCGGATGATTTCCCTCTGCGCAGTAAGCCAGCAAGGCCAATACCACATTAAAACACGTCCGAACGGGTTACTGTCGTAATGTTGCGGAATGCCATAAAACACGTGGAATCAGTTTTTTGCGGGGAAAATGCCTGCAGAAGACTGCCACAATCGGCCGTCACGATCTGGTTGACTGATCCGCTGCCAGCTTGTGGTGAGCCATTTTTCTGCTGGCCTTGCGACTGACGTCTCATTCACCAAATCACCACGTTGCTCTCCAACCTTTAACACCACTGGTCAATCGCCGAAAGACGACAATTTGAACGAGAATGATGCTCTAACGATTTAACTCCACCAGACCTGACGCTTAGTGAATTTGTGATATTTTACACACCAATTGCCTGATCGTCTCGAAGTCACAGAGCCTCTCGTCTTTATCGTACTCAAGCAAACGCAGCAGTAGTTCACGAATGGAATCAGGAGCCTGCTCCCAGTCGATGCAATTAGGTTGAAAGTCTTTCATTGAAGCAAGGATGCTGTTGGTGCCTGTTGCGGGAAATGCCTTGGAACCGCAAAACATTTCCAAACCGACACAACCAAGACTGAAGTAGTCGCTTCGATAATCTGCTGGCTGTCCACACAACCGCTCTGGTGCCACATACCCAGCGCTACCGCACACCGTCTTAGTTCCAGTTTCGCACTTTCAGTGGGTCATCCGGCGAGGGTTGCGAGGTAC
>CALFOL010000041.1 GCA_937919915.1 uncultured Planctomycetaceae bacterium | reverse complement strand
GCTGTTTGCTGCGCGGGGTATCCCGCGTCCATCCAGATCCCTTCGAAGACACCATCACCGTCGTTGTCCTGATCAAGACGGAAGTTAAGTGGGGCGGTGACGGTGCCAGGAATATGGCCGGTGTGCAGCCCCAACTGACCAAAGGTAGCGGGGTTCACGTCCTCGTTTGGGCGAAGCGGAAAAGGACCATGGGTGGCAACCAGCGCACTGTCCAACGGATTGTTGTTGTCAAGAAAACGACGAATTGCAACGTCGCCACCATCGTATCCCACAATGTGACTCTCACTTGGGCGAAGTGACCGCACCGCGTACAACGGATGTGCTCCGCCTGAATGGTCAAACCAATCGACGTCTGCTGGAGTATTAAAACCGCCAAAACCATTGACGTTACCGGATTTCAACAACGCAGGTCGCATTCCGGAAGGGATGATCACCGGGATGCGTTCGTACCTTGTGCCCGGGGGTGCCGCAGTACCATTGTCCCGAATTGCCCAGCCTTTATGTGCCAACAGAATATTGTTGATGTCAGGGTACGTGTAGTCGACGTCTGGTTCTGGAAACAGTGCAGGATTGGCGGCTTGCAAACCTCTCGCGTTTAGCAATGTCTGCTCGTTAATTGCTCCACCCCATGCGGCCATTGAGCCGACGAAGTTAATGGCGTCCTGAACGGGCGCGACGGGGGCATCGGCAATGCCATCGTGGTCCAGGTCCAGTGCTGGCAAGCCAGCTGGGGAGGCAATCACTTTGACGCCAACGCCCGAAAACGGAACGGCATCGTAACCCATTGCTCCCGTCAGCAATGCATGTCGGCGTCTGGGCTCCCACAGAATGCTGTTTTTCAGACTGTTGTCAGCACCGGTGATGATCTGTTGCAGAAGCCACGGAAACGGGTCGTCAGGCGAGTTGACGTGTGTCTTGGCGGCTTCAGAGAAGAAATCTGCCGCCGCTTTTTCCTGCGCAGCAAACGTAAAGAAAACGATCCCCATGAATGTTAGCAAACCGAGCAATGCCAGCACGATCAGCAGCGTTGAGCCGCGTCGACGTGACGTCTTGATACTCAGTTTTTTTTGATTTTTTCGTTTCATGGGTCCGGCTCCTGAATTGTGACCGGGAATGATCCGGCGAAGCCGGATCGGTGACTCGTTTACAACGGGGTGTCGCAGCAACTAGCGATCCGTTGTCAAAGGAAGTACTAGACTGAGTTGACGCAGTTTTTCCGTCTTCTCTTCAAAGAATTGCACAGTGACTCGCAGTGACCGAACCGGTTGGCGATTGTCGAGCGATTCCCAGACGGCTGTTCCACCGACACCGTTGGATTCGGCAACTCGTTGCCCCGGTTCACGAGGCCAGGTTGGTGGCAGACTTGCGGACCTTCCCGCCTGAATACAGCGGTAAGCGATCTGAAAACCTTGCGGAGGAAACCCTGGGTTAGCAGTCCCCGCGATTGGCAGAGGGAAGACAATTGTTGAGTCTTGATCTCCACGACCGGGTCCTGTTCCCCACTCGAAGACGTTATTCCTGTCAGCGTCCCATCCTGAAACTCCGTTTTGCACAAAGACCGTTGGGACTGCAAAGACAACGTCGCCCACGGCATAGTTGTGGAACACCGGATTCATGGGATCAGTCACGTGATCGCTTGGCACCCAAAAACCCTTGTTTTCATTTGTTGTAAGTCTCTCTGAATCATACTCCAAATAAGGATTTGGAAATGTTCCAAGGGACGGGCCAGGTCCAGACGGGGCACCGTACCCTGCACCGGCAGCAACCGCTCCGTCGGTTTGTCTCGGTGGATAATAACGATACGGAATAAACGGAGGAGGAACGGGTGCTCCTATTGGACCAACCGTGGGATTCCATGTGTCAAAAACATGATTTGCTGCCGGTGCTGCAGCACCGAATGGCCCATACGCTGCGTTCAACCGTCGACCGACATGAAAGTCGCCCACGACAGTCCGCAATGCCCCGCCTGCCAGCAACTGGGTTGTGCTGTTATTGGCTGGCGTAACATATTTCTGGAGTCGTTCATCCCAGATCTCCACTCGGAAACCATGTACGTTTGCCAGCAACAGGTCTTCAACCCTGCGGTTGCCACCGCGGCCTGTTGCCCCCTGAAATTGACTGATTACTCCGTTGGATTGGTCCAAGTTGAGAGGCGTTCCGACCAAGTCCATAGGGTTCCCGTTGCCAAGAAGGCCTCCAGCGTTTATTGAGGCAAGGCTCACGCTCCCCACGGATTCGCCCGGCTCCACGCGCGATGCAGCCAATGGCCAATTAAAATACGGGTGAGAGGTTTCCGCATGCAGAAAACGCCCAATGAACAGCAAACTTGTTGCGCTATCATGTTCTCGTGACAGACCCGTCGCACTGTTAAAGCCAAATCGATAGCGGGGAATGCCCAACGATGCAATTGGCAGAGTCTGCGAATTATCCAGAGCGTCGATTCCGACGAAATTCACAGATGTCGGCAACGCTCCTGCGAGAGGAATTGGAACGGCGGAAAAGTCAAAGTGCCGCCAGAAATCGTTTGACGCCGTGACGTTCCAGTCACGCGGTGCGGGGTCGTCAGCACCCAATGCAAAGTGGTTCACATTCCCACCGTCCGTTTGGTTGATCGCAAGTGGCGTGGCGACGTATGCGAATGCACCGGCACCGTTAGCAATGGCCCGTACGAAATACGGAGTCGGAATGAGATTGCTTATATTGACCGGTTGAATCGCCAATTCCTCACCAGCCACTGGAAGAGGCTCTCTAAGCAGCATCACGCGGCGGTACAGCCCTCCGTCCCGGATGAAAATCGAAACTTCTGCGGCTTTGGAGGAGGCGACCTGGTTTGCTTTGAGGTCACCATCATCCGCATCAGGTTGGTTTGGATTGGCCCGTAACGTTGTGCGACGTGGGGCTCCTGCGCCAATTCCGGGATCCGCGGCGAGGTCGTACAGCAGCTTCGCGGAACCGAAGACTGGAGTCGTGTCGCCGCTTTCCTGTGTCTGGCTGATGTCAATCGTGAACTGCAGTATGTCGTCCTGCCAACTGTCCGGATTGTTTGTGGATATGTAGATGTAACCGGCTCGGTTTCCAAATACGGTCGGTGAAGTTGCTGAGGATTCCGTCGGGTAATAGGGCAACGCATAGCGAAAGCTTCTCTTCGCAAAGTCTTCCGAAAGAGTCGTCGTTAGCGCTCGCGCTCTCTGATCATTTTTTGCGATCCCCTGTTGCACATTGACGCTGTTCGTGGCCATTTCGAAGATGCTGGTGAATAATGTCATCATCAGCAGGACCAACGTCACAGACACCAGCATTTCGACCAATGTAAAGCCGCTGGCCGCATGTCTGATCCGTTGTTTTGATTTTGTGGTAATTGCCATAATTATTGCCTCAGTCGTTCATCGCCAGCAGGCGTTCCGTGAGCGCCGAACAAGAGTTCCACACACTAAAACGCGGGAACCTTCAAATGTTCCGGGACGTTTCGGGAACCCATCGGATACACATCAACAATTCCCGTCGGGAACATCGCAGCCCCATAAGGCCCCGCTGGGACAGGTGCCAGAGTCAAAGGCGTCCCTGTGACAGCACCAGCGCCATCTGTCGCCTTAATGTCCTCCTGAAGCGTTACAAGGTAGTCGAAATCGTTGAACAGACTGCCAGCGGCGGGAAACAACGGAGCATCCTGGACGTCCTGGATGCGGTACCAAATTCCATTGATTGCATCAAAGACAAAGCCGCCCTTACGAATTTTCGGTTCTGTTGTATCTGCAGGGGTAGACCTTGATGGCTTCCGAACCCAGACAGATCGCCGCGTCACCGGAGGTGTACTGGAGCTCGGTACAAACGTGGCCTGAAATACGCGTTCATCTGTGATTGATACACCGTCATTAAACCGCACAACGACGTCGACACTGCGTGCCTGGCCATCTCCGCGTCGACGAACATTTAACATCCAGCTATAGTCATTGACTCGCTTCGACTGCAGCAACACGCGAGTCACAACGCCACCGAATTCCGCTGGCAGCGACCGAATGTCGACAGCGCCGTTCATGTTGACGTCTTCAAGGGCATCCAATCCCCCATTGTTGTTCAAATCTTCACTAAAATAGGCGATCTGTGGTGAGGCGGTGCGGTTGATCGCAACCAGCGGATAAGCCTGACTAAAGCGACCATCCAATGAGAACACAACGACGCGATAAAGTTCCGGGTCAGCTACCAGGTAGCCCCCGTTTCCATCAGGTGGAAGGACGAGTTGTGCTGTGGGGACCTGTGAAAGGTCAAGATCGGCAGACAGTGTGACGCCTCCAGTAACCAGTCCTACCGCCTGGGCATCAATCTGTGTTTCCCAACCGTCACCTTGATTTGCCAGTGCCATTGCTTTTAACCGAATCGCCTTTCGGTGTGCAGCGTCGATCGGTCCACGACCGTCAGTCGCAGTTAACCCACCTCCCCAACGTGGAACTCCGAACGCGTCTGTCCCTGTGTTGCCGAACGTTCCAGCGAATCCGGGAGCTGAACCGTTGGCATTCAAGCCAACCTGCTGGTCATCCAGGTGAGTATAAAAACCGACTGGGTCGACAATATAGTTGCGTGCAGCTGGTGTGCGAAAGTGTTCGTCAAGAGTCGTCCGACGTGCTGCCACTCCAAGGTTCGATCTGTAATCTCCATCTGGATCGAAGATTAGCTCTGACTGGACATCCGTCAAAACATCCACATTGTGTTTCAAAATCGTTGCATTGGTAAGCTGGCTCGCTTTGATTGATCTGAGAACTGAAATCGGAAACAGCACCGCAACGGATGAGACTCCGATTGCCATGATCATCAACGACATCAGCACCTCGACCAGGGTAACACCCCTGCGATCATCGGTAAGCTCAGCACGTTTGCGAAGCAACACTTGTCCGGTTGAAACTTTCACTTT
>CALFOL010000040.1 GCA_937919915.1 uncultured Planctomycetaceae bacterium | reverse complement strand
ACGAATGGCAGACCCGCAGCTTTCCAGGCAGACATGCCACCTGTCATGTTGATCACGTCCACGCCCGCCGCCTGAAGAATGCTGGCTGCGATCGCGGACCGTGCTCCACTTTGGCATTGCGTCACGACAGGCTTGCCGTTGCTGATTTCAAAAACCGTGTCCGGCAAACGTCCGAGAAACTCGTGATTTGCCTGTGCGATTCGGCCAGCGTTCCATTCGGCATCGGATCGCACGTCAATCAGTGCGACTTCTCCGGCTTCAATCCGTGGCGCCAGTTCGGTTGGTGAGCTGTTCTGATAACTCTCACAAGCCAGTCCCGCGTTCGCGATGGCGGCTCGGTCGAAGTATCCTCGGACTTGATCCAGACCGATTTTTCGCAAAACTCGAGTCGCTTCTGCAAGCTGATTGGCTTCGGCGATTAGGTAGACGGGAAGAGAATAGTTAACCATCCAGCCTGCCCATAATGCCAACATTGACGTTGGAATGTTGATGCTGCCACACGCATGTGCATCAGCAAACACGTTCGACGGCGTCAGATCAATCACGGTCGCCGATTCAACGGCATCTGTGAGTTGATCAATTGGCAGCGCCTCGGGCAATCCAGCGTCGCCCAGAACTCGTGGACCTTCCTTGTTGACTCGCTTCATCACCGCAAAGTACTTCGGAGCTTCCGGCTGATCGGAAAGGATGTACTGCACAAAGGCGTCTTCTTCCGTGAACTGCAGCGAAGGATTGAACAGCTTTTCATAGCCAACCGTTGTCGATGGGATTGCTCCCAACCCTTTGCCGCATGCACTTCCAGCACCGTGAGCAGGCCAGACCTGCAGATAATCCGGCAAGGCCTTGAACCGTTGCGCGGAGTGAAACAGTTCGTGCGCCCCGGCTTCAGCGCTGCCCCGAATTCCGGCGGCTTCCTCCAGCAGGTCAGGCCGACCGATGGAACCGACGAAGACAAAATCCCCCGTGAAGATGCCCATTGGCTTATTAGCACCGCCGCCTTCATCGGTCAACATAAAGGAAATGCTTTCCGGCGTGTGTCCCGGAGTGCGCAGCACATCAAACCGAATGTTGCCGATCAGAAACGAGTCGCCGTCTTTGACCAGTTGATGGTCATATTGATCGGCGAATTGATACTTCCAATCTGCTGGCCCTTCGTCGGAAATATACAGCTTTGCACCAACGCGATCTGCCAGCTCTCGCGCACCCGATACGTAGTCCGCGTGGATGTGTGTTTCAGCAACCGCAATCAGTTTCAGGCCTTCGCGTTCGGCCATGTTCAGGTATTGATCGATATCGCGCCCGGGGTCGACCACCACAGCAACTTTTGCTCGCTGGCATCCAACCATATAAGAAGCATGAGCCAGAGCAGTGTCGTAAAAATATTTGAGTAACATGGGAATCGTCCTTTTGAGTCTTGTGTTTAGTGTTCCTGCTGTTTGTGCTCGCATCTTTTCTGAGCGACAACAGAGCGTTTCCGAGTCGTAGCTCGAACCTGGTTACGGGCATGCCGCGTTAGTGTTGATAGGCGACCGTCACGTCGTCCTTGAATATCAGGTCGGGTGTGGCTGACACTGAGATCGCGACGGGCCCGACCGTCGGCTTCACCAGTTTGCTTCCTTCGCGGTACATCACGAACCCGCCAAGCACGATCAGGAAACCAGCGAAGACCTGTCTCAGGACTCTTTGATTCAGTCGAGCGTTAATCGATCGGCCGATCAGACTGCCGACGACGCCAATCACCGCAAAGACAATGACTGTTTGAGCGTCCACTGACAGATTATGTGACAGCAGGTAGTGCTCATATTTTGTGAAGCCAACGAATGCTTTCATGGCGATGATGATAAGGCTCGTTCCGATCGCGAGTCGCATCGGTAACCTGCCAAGGATGACCAGAGCCGGAACGATCAGAAATCCCCCGCCGACTCCAACGAACCCGGTGACTATTCCGACGATCGTCCCTTCAATGGCGATCTTCCAGATCGGCGACCGATGCAACTCGGCAGATTCGGTTTCGGTCGCACGGCCCTTCGAATTTCGCAGCATGGAGTACGCCGCTGCAAACAACACGAGAGCGAAGACGATCAGCTGGATCGCTTCCGTCGCGATACCACCCAGCCACGCTCCGACAAACGTGCCCAGCATTCCTGGAACGCCGAAGTACCAAACGCTTCTCCAGTGAATCTGGTTCGATCTGGCATAAGGAATCGCAGCGGCAACAGAAATGATCCCAACGATGGCCATGGATTCGGCAATCGATTCCTTCGCACCATGTCCAACCAGATAGATCAGCACAGGCACCGTGATGGCAGAACCACCGGAACCGAGCATTCCCAATGTCAGTCCGATCACTAACGCTCCTATCAGAACGACCATCGTTCTATCCTTTCATTTGACTGAGCAACCGGCGTCGTTCTTAACGCCATTCCACGGCATCTTCGCGATCAGCATTCCCATCGCACATGTATCCGTGATTCCAGCAAACATCAGGCCAGCTCCGACAAAAGCAGGAAGACCGATCCACCAGGGATGTACAAAGTGAGCAAGAGTCGCTCCCGCGAAGACAAGGAAGCCAGCGGCAATACGTACCTGACGCTCCAGGGAAACGGATTTCTTACCGCGAACAACCGGCAGTCCGGCTTCGTCCCACGCCTGAGTGCCACCGTCGACGTTAACGACGTTCGCGTATCCCGCCGCAATGAACTGTTCGCAGGCTTTCGACGATCGGTTGCCACTCCGACAGATGACGTAGAGCGGATCGCCGGCGGTGCCATTTCGCTCCTTCATCACAGCGTGCGGATCGAGTGAGTCGAGCGGCGCGTTGCGTGCGATCACGGCGCGCAGTTCCCGGAACTCCACCGGCGTGCGAACGTCGATCACATCAATATTTCCCTGCCTGGCGAGCTCCTTGAGTCGTCTGGCCGAAACTGTTGGGATCTCTGACATGTCTGTATCTCGTTAGGTAGTAAGATTACGATATATGGAACAAAAAAAGGGGCAAATAACGCCCTGACCAGATTACGACAGGAACCGGCTTTCGATGCAGCTCATAATGTTCGCCAGATGCGCTTCGGCGACCTGATAAAAGACCTTTCGCCCCTCGCGTTCGCTGGTGAAGAACCCACACCGCTGCATCAATCGCAAGTGTTCGGAAGCCACGTTATCCGGGACGCCACAATCCTCAGCCAATTCGCCCACGGTGTAGCGCCCATGCAGCAACAACTGCACAAACCGCAACCGCACCGGATGAGCCAGCGTCTTCAGGCACTCAGCCGCCTGAGCAAACGCCTGCGGATCACCGGCTGGCTTGGCTTTTGGCTTTGTTTTCGTGGCCATTTCGTCTCTCCTTACCTCAATATATCGTAACATCGCGATATGTCAATGAATGTTTCTGTCGGATTTCTGAGTTTTCTCGAGAGTTCGAGTCCTCACGCACAATAAACGTGAGCGTTTAAGGTGTCAGGAACCGTTTGCGGCCAATTCGCATACGTCTTGCTGAAACAGGAAACAGGCCGTCCAGAAACCCGTTTTCTGCGTCGCATTTACCTCCAATGATGAACCACAAACTGTTTTTGTTTTTTGTTCAGGGAGTTGCTGGCTGCGCGGAAAAGGGGGCAGGTCGGTCAGGCAGCTTTACGGCGTATTTGCAGCGCGTACCAAGGGACACTTTACTTTTTGAGTTATTTCGTAGCCTGAATCGACATCGGCCGATCCGAATGCGCCATTCTAAACTTCACCGTGGTTCGTAATGGTCCGCTTGAGAAAACGGACAGGCACGCCGGTGGGTTATTGGATTTACGCTGGATCGACGGCATTGAAAGCACAAAAGGGAAGCCCGAAAAGGTATCAGAGCACAATATGAATAGGTTGCGGTAGATCGCTCTGAGTTCAGCTTCTGTTTGGGGCAAATTCAGATGCTCGACCCAATCGGCAGTATGACGCACCGGCCCTGCAGACAGCAGTTCTTCTTCTGCTGTCGCCCCGGACAGCGCGCGATAAAGGCTGCTCCACCGCCAGTCCTCCGGCCGCTTCACGAAATCGGCACACAGACCATTGTGTCCTTCCGGCAAGCCGGCCGAAGCAATTTCGTGACTTTGCTACCGTGGTTGGTTTCTGTTTTGGGGAGAACAACCATGGTTGGACGAAAGCGTGGCGATATTTCGAAGTCGCACCGCTCTTCATTTGGTTGATAGATCCAATCGACCGACACCGCAAATGAGGCCTCGCTGACGACGTCGGTCATGACAAAAGCATGAAACCGAAGTTGCTTGCGCACTCCGTTCCGCCCAACCGAGGCAGCATCAATCCGATTCACGACCTCTGGTAGTCCCAAGCGCAACGCGCGGTCGAAATGATGACACACACCTCAGGCCTGGTAACTCATGTGGGCGTGTCCTGAGCCGGAATTGTCGAGGCCGTCGGGGTGTTGCTTCGTAATGCATTCTCGCACAACACGTCAGCACATCCCTTGCCTTTCGCCGCGTTTGCACGAACGGAGCGCCGTTGGTCAACTGCCACGGCCTGGTTTGGTTCTCTGGTCAAGACACGGTGCCGTTCGCGGACAGTGAGTTCTACAGCATATTACGCTGACTTGTGGCCGCGGGCGTAACGAGCGTCGAAACTGGTGATGGCAGATGTGCGCAGCTGAGGGTGCAGGCGAAATGATCACTGTCCGTCATGATCGTGCGCCGTGGAACGTTGGCGGCGTTGCAAATGGATCGACCTGACATTGAAGACCGCACATATGTGTTTGTACGCACATTTCTCGTACACTCTGGACCGGTTTCGCTCACCAGCCACCACAACATTTTGTCTAACACACTGTACCATGCCTAATACTTCGCTGTCCTTCAAGCGTCCCGAAGCAGACCTGACCATGCTCGAGCTGCTGGCCCTCGAGTATCCCAACGTCGATGCCGCCATTGCTGAAGTTGCTCGACTGGCAGCCGTGCAGACGCTGCCGAAAAGCGCGGTGCATGTTATCAGCGACATTCACGGGGAAGACAAGAAACTACAGTACGTCATTAACAACTCGTCCGGGACACTCCGGCCGCTTGTCGAAGAGATGTTCGCGGACAGCATGACGCCTGATGAGATGGCCGAGTTTCTCAAGCTGACGTTTTATCCCGCAGAAGTGACCGAGCGACTGAGTCAAACACTAACACAGCCCGATGACATCAGGGCCTATGCGGCACGCACGTTGAAACCTCAGCTGGAGTTGCTCCGCTACCTGGTCTCCAACTACAGTCTGCGGCTGGCAACCAAACTGTTTCCTGCCGAGTACAGTGAGCTGCTGCTGGAAATGCTGCATGCGCCAACGACTGAGCGGGGACCTGAATTCGTCGCAGCGATGCTGGATGAACTGGTCAGCCGAGGTCGTGCACTGCATCTGATTCACCTTTTAGGTCGTCTGATTCGTAACCTGGCGGTTGATGAACTCATCATTGGCGGAGACTGCTGGGACCGCGGTCCGCGGGGTGATCGTGTGGTTGACTATCTGCGACTTCAGCCCAACGTGGAATTCATCTGGGGCAATCACGATGCCCTGTGGATGGGGGCCGCTCTTGGCAACGAGGCTCTAATCTGCACCGTGCTTCGCGTTTCGCTGCGGTATCGACGGCTGGGGCAGCTTGACGAAGGTTACAGCATTCCGCTGACGCCGCTGGAACATCTGGCCCGCACGGTTTATGCAGACGACCCGGCTGAGTTCTTTATGCCAAAGAGTGAAGGGATGCGACCGAACGATGTTGTCGCCCGGATGCAGAAAGCGGCAGCCGTCATGCAGTTCAAACTGGAAGGCCAGTTGATCCATCGTAACCCGCAATGGGGGCTGGATCATCGTCGACTGCTGCACCGCATCGATCATGCTCGCGGCACGATCGAAATTGACGCGCAGGTCTACGACCTGCGCGACAGGATGTTTCCAACGATTGATCCCGCAGACCCGTATAGGCTGACTGCGGAAGAATCATCATGTCTGTCCTGCCTGAAGCACTCGTTCCTGAGCAGTCAGAAGCTGCAGGAGCAAATCCGTTTGATGGTCGGCCACGGTTCAATGTACCTGCGGCGAGATGAATGTCTGATCTTCCACGGTTGCGTGCCATCCGACGCTGACGGAAAATTCCTGCCGTTAATGGTCGACGGACAGTCACTTGCCGGCCGCGAACTATTCGAAACGATCGAAACGGTCGTTCGGCGGGCGGTTGTGGGTGCGGCAGAACCTGATCTGGACTTTCTGTGGTATCTGTGGAGTGGTCCGCGGTCACCGTTGTTTGGCAAAGATCGTATTGCCACCTTCGAACGTGATTTCATCCAGGACAAAGCATCGCATCGCGAGACCAAGGATCCGTACTTCGCGCTCATTCACGAAGTGAAATTCTGTGACCGTGTGTTAGCGGAATTCGGGATGGAATCGGACGGAGGACTGATCGTCAACGGACACGTGCCGGTGAAAGTTGAGGCCGGTGAATCGCCGCTGAAACGCAGCGGCAAGGCGATCACGATTGACTGTGCGTTTTCCGAGGCGTATGGCGACTACGGCTACACGCTGGTACTTGAGGCCAGCAGAATCGTGCTGGCTGAGCACCATCATTTCGAATCCGTCGACGCGGCACTCCGGGACGGCATCGACATCGTTCCGAAGGTGCAGGAAATTCGCGTCTTCGATCACCCGCGCTGCACGCGTGATACTGAGCGAGGTCAGCGAATCCGTTATCGGATTGAGATGCTGGAACGTTTGATTGACGCGTATCAAACGAATCGCCTTCATGAACACGCGGCACGAGCATCCACAGATGTGCTACCCCATCGCAACGTCCTGCGTTCCACCTAAATCGACTTGCGCAAAGCTGGGTGGAAGGCCAGTATTACGCGACGTGGCATCGTCCAATTAATTATCGCGGTCTTCGTGAGTGCGGCTTACCCAAATCACGGATCAGCGAATACTGATCTCAGGATTCGAAGTCTTCCCCTGCTTTCCAAAATCAAAAACTCAGAAAGCCGCGGGACATTCGCCAAATGTTCGCCAACGCAGATCGGTGAATCTGCTTCGTCCTGCCGGTTGGACAAACCTCTGCCAACAGCAGTCTGTCGGCTGTGAAAAAAAAACCGCCATAAACGACAATTGTCGTTTTTCTTCTTGGCGAAAAAGACAACTGTCGTTTTAACTGCAACATGAACAGCTCACAGATCAAATTGCCGGACGCAGAGCGTGATGTGCTGGCCTGCCTGAACCGGCTTGGAACGGCAACGGTGAAAGAACTGCAGGAAGCGCTGCGTGCCGTGAGGCCGATGGAAGCGGCATCTATGCTGACATTGCTGAACCGTCTCGAAGCCAAGAAGCTGGTCAGCAAACGCAAAGCAGACAAAGGCAAGGCATTCGTATTTCAACCGACCAAAGAGTCCGCTCGTGCCTGCCAGGGACTGATGAAAGATCTGTTTCACCGCGTCTTTGGCGGCGACATGATGTCGTTCATGGCCTCATTTCTTGATACCCAAAAACCATCGACCGAAGAGATCGAGCAATTGCAGCAACTGCTCGATGGCCTGCGGCGTGAGTCTGCTGACGAAGAAGGTATACAACGATGAATACTACGGGTGGTCTCGTCGGGCAGTGGGCTCAGTGGATGCTTCACGCAGGATGGCAGGCGGCGGTTGTCGCGATCGCGGCGATGATCCTGCTGACGTTGGTGCGTCGACGTGTCAGTCCGCAGATGCGGTTCGCGGTGTTGTATCTGGCACTTCTGAAGTTTGCCGTGCCGCCCTTTCTGATCGGGTCCGGTGCGTTGCTGGAAACTACAGGCGTGTTTTCGTCTGGTGACTGGCTTGCGGTTCCATCGTACAGCACAGAGGTTTCGCAGAGCGGATTTGTTAACGCAGGTTCTTTGACCGAGTCGAGTGGCGACGACGCTATGAGTTTCGCTTCGGTTGCCAATGAGTCCGCGAGCAACACACATCGTCAGGCCACGAATGTCGCAACGACCGCGACAGATTCCCTGCCGAGTTGGCTGTTACTGTTGGCGATCGTTTATGGGTGCGGGGTCATCGCTTCGCTTCTGGCTGTTGTTCGTCAGTTTGCTTGCGTACGACAGGTTGTTCAGAAGGCGCGCTCCGCAAGCCTGGAGACCCGGCAGCGTACAACAGTTCTCTGCAAACGACTAAAGATGAAGTTGCCTGGAGTGCTCGTATCGGACGACGTGGACTCACCGTTTGCAACTGGTGTCCTGCAACCTGTTGTCGTGCTTCCTCGCACCATGATGGATGATCTTGAGTGTGACCAGTTGGATATCGTCCTGGCTCATGAGCTTGTGCACATTCGGCGGCATGATCTGCTGACTGGCTGGCTGGAAGTCATGCTCACCGTCGTTTGGTGGTTTCATCCTGTGATCTGGTGGCTGCGTTCGAGCCTCCGACACACACGGGAAGAATGTTGTGACGATGCTCTGATCGCCAGCAGACTGGCTCAGCCGGTGCGTTATTGCGAAACGTTGATTCAAGTGGCACGATGTCAGGCGTTTTCCATTGCAGAACCGATCGTGCTGGGGTTTGCCGGTGGCGAGCATCCTGCGGCAAACCGCATCCGTCGGCTGATGGACAGCAAATTGCTGCGGCGGGATCGTCTGCGGATATCAGCAATTGTGGTGACTCTGCTGTTGGCCCTGTTGATTCTGCCTGGAATGAAAGCGGAAGAAAGCCCGGTGTCCAAAACAACGCTGGAGGGATTGTTCGGCTGGACGAATCTGTCCTTCAAAATCAGCGCGGAGGAAGAGGCGCGAGTCGAAGAACTCCAGGAGATCGCGCAGTCGTATTTTAGCACTCACAATGATGTACGACAGTTTGATGAACCGGATACTCGGAATCGTCTCGAAGCCATTCTGAAGGACCAGCCTGGTTTCTTTTACACTCAGCACCTGCTGGGAACGTGGCACGCGCGAAACGGCGACGCTGAGGAAGGTCAACGACTGATCGACGATGCGCTAAAAACGGCCCCGGTTGTCCTGTCGCGACGTTATCGATTTGGAAATGGCGAGCCGTTGCAGAATACTGAGATTCAGCGAACGTCAATCGAGTGTAACCGCGTAGAGAATCATTCGCTGGACCCAGGCTTGAATCTGATGTATCCCGCACTTGTGACTGACACTGAGGGCAGGATACGCGTACCGGTCTATGACACTGTGTTTCGAGCCCGCGAGTATTCATGGCCTGATGGCTATCACATGGAAGAAACGGAAACCCTGGGCTGGTTCAAATCGAAGACTCACACCGGTGTGTTGCCTGACATGTTAGTCTGGGTGCCGTATTCGCGTCCAATGGATTTCACGCGCACGTCTGCCGAAACGAAACTGCTCAAAGA
>CALFOL010000039.1 GCA_937919915.1 uncultured Planctomycetaceae bacterium | reverse complement strand
TTCACGACGTCACGGCGCACAGTGATGTTTGCTGCCTGCTCATGCGGGACTACTACTGGCGTTCCCAGACGGCGGGTAAGTTTTCGGAATCTTCGCCGTAGGTTTGTGAGACGACGAAGCCGCTGGCTTGTGACATGTAGAAGATGCGGCCGTTGGAGACGACAGCTCCGAGGCATTCTCGTGAATCAATCGCGGGGCCTGTCGAAACCAGTTTGCCGTCTTTGGACAGGTCGATCATGTCCATGTTGGCGCCCAGGACATACGGTTCCGACAGTGTAAATCGACAGCAGGCGTAGTTGTGGCCGATGCTGTTGATGACCTTGCCCGTGTTGCGATCGAACACATTGCCCTTGCCGCGAAGAGCGTTGGAAAAGATGTACTTCTCTCCCACAGTGACAACGTTCAGGGCGGATGTCACGGCGTCCGACTTCCATTCCAGCGAACCGTCTTCGGCGTTCAGGCACCAGACAAAGCGATCGTCTGTGCCTTCTTTGGCTCGATTGAAGCCGCCGATGTAGATTTTGCCGTCGCGGGAACTCAACGTGCATTTTGATGTCACGTAGTAATCCGTTGTTTCCCAAACGACGTCACCTGTCTGCGGATCCATGCATGCCGTGAGCCCGTAGTTTTTGACGGGCAGCCCGCGTCGTTCTCGCTGGCTGGCGGAGTACCCGAAGAAGACGGAGTAGTACAGCTTGCCATCAAGAATGCAGATGCCGCAGTCGTTACCGCCGCGACCGTATTCGTAGAAGTCCTTTTCCCAGACGACCTTGCCTGTATCGAGATCCCACGCCCAGACGCGCGGATGGTGATTCTTTGGGTAGTACGGATTGTCGTTCGAATAGATCCAGCTCATGACTTCACGGTCGCCGCGTTTCACCGGTTCGCCTTTGAAAACGAACGGCTTCTCCGTTCCCTGAGCCGCGTATTCTCCGGAACCCGACGCATAGATCGCCACGTTGCCGTGAACAACGGGTGGAAACTGGCGACTCCAACTGGGCGAACCAGTGAACGGAGCTTCCCACTGCAGTTCACCGGTTGCAGCATCCAAACATCGCATGCGAGATTTCTTGATTCCGCCTTGTGGCACAATCAGTTTTTCGTTGATGTACAGCGGCGATGTGAACGACAAATAAACGTCGGGCCAGTAGCGTCGCCACAGAAGTCGACCGGTGTCCTGTTCGACGGCCAGCACCTGACCTTCAGCGGTGTGCATGTATAAACGACCGCCTCCGCAGACGGGCAGATGTTTGACGGTTCCTTCCAGGCGTCGAGCCCACCGCATTCGCAGCGGCGGCTTTAATCCCTGATTGTTGGAATTCGTGCCGCTGAAGTCACCGTAGTTGGTGTACCAGTTGTATTTGGGATCAGAAAGCGGCCCCGTCAGCGGGCTGCGAACTTTCCAGACCTGCAAGTCCTGTGTTGGTGCGGTCGCCGTTCCATCGGCAGCATAGATGTAAAGGTATCCATCTTCGCAGCCGGCATAGATTCGGCCATCGGCGACCGCGATAGGAGCAGAAATTGGGGCCCCGAAAGCGGTGCTGAGTGTGATGATGTTGCCGTCGGCTTTATCTTCGGCCAGCGGTACGATTCTGAGATTGCCGTCGAGGCATCCGTAAACGGCATGTTCGGCTGTCAGCACTGGTGGGCTGATTGACGCGGCTTCGCACAGTACATCTGGAGCGTTCGTTCCGATGGTGTGACGACACAGCCCGAGTCCGTTTTCCGGCCGGACGCGATAGACGTCATCACCGCGAATACTCACCGAAGCGAAACTCAGCAAGCCGTGTTGACCAATCGACGTTTCCGTTCCTGGCACGACGGAAGTTTCGATGTCGTCGCCGTTGAGTTTGATGATTTCCACGCGGCCGGCGTTGTCTCGACGGTGCCATTGCACGTACACGTTTCCGGCGGCGTCTGCACTTTGGCCGAACGTCGCTGGATATTCATTGCCTGCGAAGGACGGGATTTCACCCACCTTTCGCAGCTTTGGTGTCTCACCAGTGTCGTCGAGAAACACGGTTCGGCCGCCCGCTGGCATGACGATCGTTTTGTCCACCAGGCAGATGTCGCGTGAACAGACGAAGTGATCACGCCAGGTCACTCGGTCGCCTCGAAAGGCGAGCCATTCGTCACCCTTCCAGCGATCGCCGTCAAAGCCGACAACTTCCTTCACGAAATCCCACTGCCAGATGACTTCACCCACTGCAGTGACTGCGTAGACTTGAGCGCCGAGCGTGGCGAAGTAGACGCGGTCTTCTCCCACGACGGGCGCGGCGAAGATCGGTTCAGCGCAGTCGATCTGGCTGATGACTTTGCCTGTGTCGCAGTTGAGCACATAGTAATTGCCGGCCATTGTGCCCACATGCAGGTACTTGCCAATCACAGCCGGGGCGGCAACGTTGTTGCAGTTGCCCGCTCCGCCAGCGGTGGCAAACTTCCACAGGATCTGATGCGATCTGGTGTCGATTGCTACGACAACGCCGGAACTGTCGACGACGAATACTCTGCCATCACTGACGACGGGCGACGCCAGAATGGCGTCCGTCATGGGCACTGCCGCTGCCAGACTCAGCGATGTTTTCAGTAACTCTTGAGCGGCGTTTCCCGACCGCTGGGCGTCGCCTTGCAATTGTGGCCAATCGGCCGCCACTGCGGTCTGCGAGAACAACAGAGGCAGAACACCAGCGACACAAACGCGAGCAATCGTCAGAGCCATTATTCGTTTCCTTGAGGAGCTTCTGATTGTACTGCTATCACAGACGAAATGCGCCCAATGGCGTCGCTGGAGTATCCGATTGGGTCAGTCGATCTGTATCGAATACAGGTCAGCGTTCTTCATGGTGAAGCGCAACTGCCAGTTGGCTGATGAAAACGGCGGTGACGTTTCCCACTGAACCGGAGCATCAATTGCGTCTCCCGCTAACGGATGCGACTTGCCGATCACCTCGCCTGCGTTATTCAACGTTTCCACCGTCAGTGAACCGCCTGATTTAACGACGTAATTCAGCAACAGACGTTTTCCTTCGATGGCGAGGGGTTTTGTCGTGATCTGTCCGCCGTCTGCCCCGGCGCGTAGGGCAACGAAACCGTCGACGCGATAAACGAATCTTCTGACGCGCCCAGGAGTTTTCTCATAGTAGTTCTCTGTCCCGTAGACGGAGATTTCACCCGGTTCGTTCGGCAGCTGAAACATGCCCCACACCATGTAGTTACTGCGGTTGTGGTTTCTGTCTTTTGGAGCCGTCCGGGGGATCACCGGTTCGGCGTAGCGGCGAAAGTGCACGCCATCGCGACTGCTCATGAAAATTGGTTCCACCTGCTGGCTCTCCGGTTCATAGCGTGTCGGAAAGCCGACGAACAGGTGTGGTGCTCGGAAGTATGTTTGAACAGCGTTCGTGTACAGATGCTCGTCGGGAGTGCCTTCTGAATAGGTTAGATCGGCTTCGTTTTCCCAATGGATGAAGTCCGTTGATGTTGCTGTGCGGATGGCGCGAACTTTGCTTTCGCTGAAGTATCGCCAGTAGGCGCGATATTGTTTGCGATCAGTATCCCAGAAGGCAAGGTTTTGTGAATCGAAGGCTCCATGGCTGATCACGGGTTTCTCTTGAGTCTGCGTCCAGTGAATGCAGTCGGGGGAAGAGAATGGCACGAGGCCTTTCCCATAATCGCCAATACCGCCGAAAGCCTTGTACTTTGATTCCGCGGGCGCGGCTGGATTGCTGTCACGAAATGCTGTGAAGTTATGTGTGCCCGCGCCCAGCCAGACGATGTTGTTCTGTTTGGAACCGTTCCATTCGAAGATCCCGAGTTTTGGTTTGGTCCATTGCACGCCGTCTTTGCTTTCGGCGTAGCAGGTGATTTCCTTGTGAGCGGCCTTCATCTTTTCATCATGCTGCCAGCCGCGATAGATCATGCGAAACAGTCCCTCATCTTCGAAGACGGTGTAGTAGCCGCTCGTGTTTCCTTCCCACGGTTCACCGGTTTCAAAAACAACTTCGCGAGGCTCAGGTTGCATGACCTGTTGTTTCACATCTCCCTGTATGTCGGCGATCAGGTGGTCGTCAACAAACAACTCAAGGTGGCCGCCGATGTTTACGGGGTCAGCGCCGCAAACGGCAGTGGCTGCAAGCGTGACCAGAAAAAAGGGCACGCCGACCGTGATGTTGTGTTGAAGTCTGTTGAGCATGATTAACCTTTCCAGGTTCTTTGATTCTCAAGTAACTGTCCCGCGGGATGATCAAGTTAACAAGAGATTAGAACCAATGGAGACGGTTATGGCACCCGAGGCGGTGAAAAGAATTCTTATTGCGAGGCCGGTGAGCTTCTGAAACAGTCGCAGAAACGCCGGATTTCATACGGAGCGAAAAACGTATTGCCGTTTTAGAGTTGTCTAACGGACTTGAGAACTCACAAGCGGTGACGAAAGGGCTCACGATGCGCGTTCCTGAAACTCCCCCGGAGGCTGTGGCCAATGAAGGCTCAGCTGACAAGCAGGTCACCGAGTTGCTGCTGCAGAAGAATCCGTTTTATCTGATCAGTGCGGCGATGGTGATTCATGGGTCCGGGTTCTGGTTTAAGGCTTGGCGGTGGTCATGATCCGTGGAAGCTGATGGGGCTGTTCGGCGTCTTTATCGTGCTGCTGGCTGTGATTGGAGTCGCCATCGTTCGCTTTGGAAAAGTCTGGGACGACGCGCGTTCGGTGTTCATTATTCTGATGATGCTTTTCGTTGAATTAGCCATGTCGTTTGATTCCATTTTGGTGGCTAACCCAGGGCAGGGCGTGCCGCTGTTGGTTTTTGGCTGGCTGTTCGCTGTGGCGACATTTGAAGGTGTCGTTGCGGCGTTGGGAATTCGGCTGAGGAAGCTGTTTCGGCTTCCTCTACATGCGATGCTTGTGCTTATGTTTCTGTATCCGGTCACGATGCTTCCTGCCATTCGGAGCAGTGCTGACGCCTTGATTTGCTGGCAGTTATTTGGGTTTAGTATTTGCGTTGCTGTAACTGTGCTGATGTTGGTGCCGGCCGTTCGTCAGCACATCGCCTATGCAGCTCGCAGCGGCACGCCCTGGAAGTGGCCGTGGTTTCCGTGGACACCTGTCGGACTGATGGTGGTTGGGCTGACGCTGATGATTGCGTTGCGGCTGTGGTCGCTGATGCCTGGCCTGGTGAGCGCCGCAGCCTGTTTGTTGTTCGTTGTTGGGCGACTGGCGTGGGTTTCGGTCCGAGAGATTCGAGGCTGGCAAGGGTTGCTGTTTTACGCTGCCGGGATGGTGTGTCTGTGCGTCGCGGCGGGCGTGAGCTGGTTGAAGTCAGTGCGGACGAATGGAGCAGGGAGTGTGGGGCATTAGTAGAGCCGTTCACTTATTGTTGTGCTCGGTGCTCGGTGTTCGCTCGCGGGAGTAGGATTTCTTCAATCAAAGCGCGTTCGCGCGGCCACGAGTCGTCAGGAACGGCTGTCGTCGTTTAGACGCCCGGCTTTTCGAATGGCGGTTGATTCCTTTTCTCTGAATGAGATCGTGATAGTATTGCGGTTCGGTTCTACCACGTAAAAGCCGGGCTTCTTCTCGATTATATTGGAATATCACACAATGGAACGTCGACGTTTGGGTGGCAGCGGAATTGCTGTTACGGACATTTGTATGGGCACAATGACGTTTGGTTGTCAGTGCGATGAAAAACTGTCATTTGAAATTATGGACCGGGCGTATGACGCTGGCATCGATTTCTTTGACGCCGCGGAAGTGTATCCGGTGCCGCCCGATGAAAAGACCTTCGGGCTCACGGAAGAAATTGTCGGCAAGTGGATGAAGACCAAGCCGCGTGAATCCATCATCATGGCGACGAAAGTGACCGGGCCCGGGCATGGCTGGTTTGTTCCGCCGGTGCGTCATGGAAGAACGGCACTGGACCGGCACCAAATCATGCGCGCCGTCGAAGGCAGCTTGAAACGTTTGCAGACCGACTACATAGATCTGTATCAAACTCACTGGCCCGACCACTGGGCACGCTACGAAGATATTCTCGAAGCCATGACGACGCTCATTAAACAGGGCAAAATTCGTTCGGCCGGATGCAGTAACGAAACCTGTTGGGGTGTGATGAAAAGTCTGTGGGCGGCTGAACAACACGGTCTGTCACGCTACGACACGATTCAGAATAACTTCAGCATCATGAATCGTCGCTGCGAGAGCGAGTTGGCTCAGGTGTGTCGCCGCGAACAGGTTAGCTTGTTGCCGTACTCGCCGCTGGGCGGCGGCGTTCTCACGGGCAAGTACACCGATTCGTTTCCGGAGGGTGCGCGTTTCACGGCGTACCAAACAGCCGGTGGGCGGCAGCAAAAGATGGCCGGAAGATTCCTGAACGATCGCAGCCGCGCCTTCGTGGAATGCCTGAAGCCGATCGCTGACCATCTGGGTATTACCCTGACCGCGCTGGCCGTTGCGTGGAGCCGTCAGCATGACTTTGTGGCGTCCACGATTATCGGTGCCACGTCGGTTGCTCAGCTTGAAGAGAGCCTGGCGGCGAAGGACTTGATACTGGATGACGACACCCTAAGGCATATCGATGAAGTTGATGAACAGATCCCCACACCGTTGCGCGAGGACGGATTGAGGCGGCTTTAGAGCAGCTTACTTATTGTGTGAACGGTACTCGCTCACGGGAGCAGGCTTTCTTCAATCGAAATGCGTTCTCCGCGACCATCAATCAGCGTCATACGCTGTAAACAGGAAAATGTCGCCGCATTGCCGATAATTTGCCAAATGTCGGGTGTCTTCTGCACCCACGGCGCTGAATCGCCGATTTTACCTGATGATGGCGGTGATTTGCGGAAACAGAAGTACTTCAAATGCGATTCATCATTCCTTAACATAGGACATTCCTTTTAGATTCGGCGATCCGCTGGTCTTCCCAGACCTCAATAGGCAATGGAATGTTGGAGAAGCGTTATCGAATTCAGGCCGGATCTGGCCTGTCCTCAGAATACACTCTGGAGGAACTTCGGCAGGAAGCGGCAGGCGGTGCCGTTGTGCCCAGTGCTGAGTGCACGGCAGACGATGGCCAGACCTGGGTTTCTGTGGCATCTCTTGTCAGCATTGATCCTGCGACGGCTGTTCAACCGCATGATTCTTCCGCGGCCCATGCCTCTGATCCCAGTGACAGCACCAGGACCGCAATCGACTCGGCATCAACAGCGGACGGTTTTGGAGGCACCCGAAAACTAAAACGAATCAGCAAAGGCGAAGGCGAATCGAAGTTTGCAAAACGTAGCGATGAGCGGAAGTCTTCTGATAAGGTTGTCAAGCCGCAGGATTTGATCGGAGCGGAGCTTGCGGGCGGGCGGGCGCTACGTGGTTAAGTCGATGCTGGGCAAAGGCAGCATGGCTTATGTGTTTCTGGTGAGCGACGAACGCCTCGAAACCGATGCTGTCGTAAAGGTCCCGAAGCCGGAAAAGTTTACGACGGCGGATTTCCGTGATCGATTCAAACGCGAATGTCAGTTGTTGGTCCGGTTTTCTCATCCCCACGTGGTCAAAGTTCTGGATGTCGGAGAACACGCAGCGTTACCGTATGTTGTGATGCAGTTGTTGTCCGGTGGCAGCCTGACGGATCGTCTTCAAAACGAGTCGGATGAACAGGGGCGCATGTCACCGGAATCCCTGAAGTCGTGGGTGCGAGAATCGCGTCGCTGGATGCTGATCCTGCTTCGCGGTTAGAATTCAGACTTCTGACTTCTGCCTGTTCACCTGACATTCAACTTCTTAGTCCGTTCGGGATAACATGATGCCGCGATCGCCTGCCCCGGATGAATACGCCGAAGAGCGAGAAGAACGTCTGGCGGTCGTGCTGGATCGCCTGTTGAACGATTCGACGATCAGTGGCTCGTCTGCGGAATCGCTGGACCGTGCGATTCGCGAACATCCGGATTTGGAAGCCGACATTCGTGAGCTGTATTCCACGGCAATGATCGCCAGCGATGTGGCGATGTTTCAGTCGGCCGAAGTGAGTCGAATTCTTAACGGCGAAGCATCGGGTTTGTTGCCCGCGACCGGCTCTGCAGTCGGCACGATGATCGGCGAATACGAACTGCTGCAGGAGGTTGGCCGCGGAGGGATGGGCGTTGTCTATCGAGCCTATCATCGCGGACTGGATCGCACGGTTGCTCTGAAGATGATTCCGAATGCTGCCTTCGCCGCGTCGCAGGATCTGGCGCGTCTGAGGGCGGAAGCGCTGGCGGCGGCTCGGCTAAGTCATCCCAACATCGTGCCGGTCTACGAGGTTGGCGAGCATGACGGTCAGCCGTGGTTCAGTATGCAGTTTATTGACGGCGTGACGTTGTCGGAGCGATTGTCGTCAGGTCCAATGCCGGCGGAAGATGCGGTGCGTCTACTGATCCCCATTGTCGACGCGATCAGTTCCGCTCATAAGGCCGGCGTGCTGCATCGTGACCTGAAACCTTCGAATATACTGATCACAGCCACGGGCGAACCGTTCGTCACCGACTTCGGTCTGGCGAAGCGCGTTCCCCTGGCTGACGATTCGTTAATCATGCCTGGTGGCAGCGATGAGGCGAACCTGACGCAAACCGGAGCCATTTTGGGGACTCCGTCGTGGATGTCTCCGGAACAGGCGGCTGGCCAAACGGATTCGATCAATAATACGTCAGACGTCTACAGTCTGGGGGCAGTCCTGTATGCGATGTTGACAGGACGTCCGCCGTTTCAATCCACCACGCCACTCGACACGTTGTTGATGGTGTTGGAACAGGACCCGCCTGGTGTGCGGTTTCTGAATCCCAAGGTGGATTCGGATCTGGAGATGGTGGTGTTGAAGTGTCTGCAGAAGCCGCGTGATCTGCGTTATTGCTCCGCGGACGAACTGTGTGCTGACCTGAGAGCATGGTTGAATCGAGAACCGGTGAGTGCTCGCCGGTCAACGATCATGAACGTGATGACACGCTTATTTCGGGAGTCCCACCACGCAGCGGTGCTGCAAAACTGGGGTGTGTTATGGATGTGGCACAGCCTGGTGTTGCTGGTGCTGTGTCTGGTGACAAATGGCTTTCAGTTTTCCGGTGTCACAGCGCGACTGCCGTATGTTGCGTTCTGGGTCTTCGGACTTGGATTGTGGGCGGCGATCTTTTGGAACCTGCGGAGCCGGTCGGGACCTATTACGGCGATTGAGCGGCAGGTGGCTCATGTGTGGGCAGGGAGCATGGTGGCTTCGTCGTTGCTGTTCTGGGTAGAATCGTTGCTGGGGGAACCTGTGTTGAAGTTTTCCCCGGTGCTGGGATGTATCGCGGGGATTGTGTTCCTGGCGAAGGCGGGGATGTTAT
>CALFOL010000038.1 GCA_937919915.1 uncultured Planctomycetaceae bacterium | reverse complement strand
GTGACCAGAAAGATCGGAGCAAAGTACAACGCACCGTGCAGGAAGTTGTAAAACAGGTTTCCGCCAGCGTCTGGTGTCCAGCCGAACATGCTGACAATCGAAGCCCGCCAACCCAGCTGTGACACGACATCCTCGGCTGTAACACCGGCCGCGATGGCTTTTTCAGCCACGAGGTTGGTCTGACTTCCCGTGTTGTAACACGCCATCAGGATGCAGGGAGTCAGAGCGATGACCACGAAAATCATCATCCTCTTGAGGTCCATCCCATCCCGAACGTGGGAGGCACCCTTGGTGACTTCGCCCGGTGTGTACAGGAACGTGTCGAGGGCTTCGTAGAGCGGATACAGCCGTTCGAGCTTGCCACCTTTGTGGAAGATCGGCTCTATCTGGTCGAGTTTATCTCTCAGGAATTTCATTCGGATTCATCCGAGCCGGCTGAGCCGGTTTAACTTGAGCCGGCGAATCACCGGTCTGACGTGAGCTAACGCTCAGGAATTTGTGTCGTGTAGCAGACCGCGTTGGTCTGTGGTGAAAGGTTTACCCTTCGTGCTCAATCACATTCAGCGTGTTTCGCAGAATCGATCCGTATTCGTATTTGCCGGGGCACACAAAGGTGCACAGAGCGAGATCTTCTTCGTCGAGTTCCAGGCATCCCAGCGCCTGAGCCTTTTCTGTGTCTCCTACGATCAGCGATCGCAGCAGAAACGTAGGAATAATGTCCAGTGGCATGACTTGTTCGTACATGCCGATCGGCACCATGGCACGCTTGCTTCCGCCGGTCGATGTGTTGAAGGCGAAACGTTTGGCACTGTTCAGGGCTGACGAGAACACACGACGAACCGAGAACTTGTCTGAACCGGGCGACACCCAACCAAGAAACTCTCGTTCGTTGCCTTCGAAAACTGCTGACACCTGCAGATGATAACGGCTCAAGTAATTAAAAACGTCACCAACGGCTCGGCCGCTCAGTAAGCTGCCGCTGACAACGCGAACGTTGCCTTCAATCACTCGTCCTGCAATCAATTCGCTGATGTTGGCACCAACGCGTGTTCGCAGCAGTTGCGGCGTTTGGACGGCCGGACCAGCCACAGAGACGACTCGTGATGTGCATAGTCGGCCGGTTGCAACCAGATGGCCGATCGCCATCACGTCCTGGTAGTTGATCGTCCACACGGTCTTTTTCGGACCGACTGGATCCAGTAAGTGGATGTGAGTGCCAGGCAGACCAGCGGGATGCGGCCCTTCGAATTCGGCCGCCTTGACCTGTGGATGATCTTCCGCTGGAAATGGTTCGGCAGGACGTCGGCAGACGAATACGGTGCCGTCCGTCAGTTTGGTCAGCGCCAGAACGCCAAATTGAAAATCCCGCTCACGTTCGCGGATCAGCGGGGCAACGCTGGCTGCCAGCGGGTTGGAGTCCATTGCCTGGACAAAGATGGAATGCGGTGTTGAGCCAACGACTGGTGTCTTACTGAACGGCCGGGTTCTGAGGGTTGGCCACATGCCACTTTCTGCCAGCAATCGGGTGATGGTTTCTCGTGAAACCGTCGCCATGTCGCCTTTGGCAGGGGCGTCAAATTCTACTGCGTCATCGCCATTGACTTCAATCACCAGCGACTGGAACGCTCGCCGATTGCCACGGTTCACTTCCAGCACTTTTCCCGCGGCAGGAGCGGTGAAAACGAAGCCCTCAGTCTTCTTATCTGTGAAGACGGGTTGCCCGAGCTTCACTGTGTCGCCTGGAGAAACCAGCATTGTCGGTTTCATGCCAACATAGTCGGCGGCGATCAAGGCGACTTTGGTAATCGCCGGGCCATCGACAATGGTTTGATCCGGCTCACCCGTGATGGGAATATTGAGCCCTTTGGTAATTCGGTGCATTGTGCTCGGTTCAATCTCGATGCGGCAGGAGCCACAGACCAATTCCAGCAGTAAGATGGAAGTGGTCGAAATTCGGTCACGTCAGGAAACAAAATACTGCCGGAAATGTGGTACGGCACTGGATTGCCCAGAGGCGTATGTTTCTCTGTATTTCGGCGGTATCTTAGTCAGCGATCGATCTTTTGGAAGCCCTTTAGATCGGCATGTAAGAAGCGGCAAAAAGGAGGCTGCTGTTCTCGCGGGCAGGAATCCACTTTCCCGCGTTAGGCACGACGACTTCACTTTGAGCAGGTTGGTGGTCTGCGTCTTTCAAGGGAACCTGTACGCTGATCGCCTCGAAGCGAAATCACGAAATCCACGAGATCCCAGACCTGTGGTTCCTTCAGGTGTGAGGAATAGTGAGGCAATCTTCCGCAGAAAATCCCGCCCTTGATTCGACAGAAAATGTCATAGCGACCGCTGCCACCACGCGATTGCGAGTTCTGCCAATCAATGATCCTGTTGAGGTTGCCGTAAGCATCGGTCAATAATTCGGATGTTCAACGATTCCGCTGTCGTTCGGTGGTTTCGATTCCGATTCCATTTTCACGATAACCATGGCAATTGTGGTGTTTCTCCGCAACAAAGAGTAACGCTCCTCGTTCAACGGAATCGTCTGTCGGTTCGCGATCATTTTCAGCAATGATGTGGTTCTTGGCGTCGTCCGCCTTTCGCCATTCGCTGAAGACTTGTTCGATCAGGTCGGCGTAGCGATCCCGAACCTCCTGCAATGCCGGAGATTTGGCATTCTTACATTCGACAAGACACCGCCGTCTCGCATCGCCGCGCATCGTCAGCCACCGCACATATTCCACGAGTGCTGACATTTCCTGAGGCGGAATAGCGTGGCCCTTCATCGCCGTTCCTGGCACTCCGAGTCGTATGGACTCGGACAGGTCAAGTCGACTCGGTTTCGATGGAAACACGGAAGTCGCCTATTCGAAGATGCCAAGATGAAAACTCCGGGGTAAGGGATCGAGCAGTGCCGCCTTCTCTCCATTCCCGACGCCGTCGAGTCCATGGCAGCACGCGCACCGTTCGATGTAGAGCACTCGGCCAGGTTCGAGTTTCCATCCTGCTGGACGATCAACGCTTTCTGAATCTCCGCAGTCGACTGGGGGAGCTGAAAAGTAAACCGGCGTTTCCGCACCGAAGTCCCTGGCCGTAAAGTCCTCGAGAATGTTTGGGTCGCTGCCGGAACGTCATCAACACGTCTGACGACAACGCCACGCGCGACAGAGCGAGCCAAAGGTGCAAATTGCAATGCTGACTTTCATTATTGAGTTACAGCAGTTTAGAGCGTTCAGCTCTTTCGTTGTTTGCGATAGAAGTGAGTCGGCTGGCCCAGAACGCTTTCCGCCGCTTCCATCACCGTTTCTGACAAAGTCGGATGAGCGTGGATGGAATCTGCGAGGTCCCGTGCTGTGGCACCCATTTCGATGGCGATCACCGCTTCCGCGATCATTTCGCCCGCTCCCGCTCCGCAAATGCCAATGCCAAGCACTCGCTGATGTTTCGGTTCCACGATGATCTTCGTGATCCCTTCAGTACGACCGATCGTTTGAGCTCGCCCGGACGCTGCCCACGGGAAGCGGTGCGTCGTGTGTTCGATGCCCTTCGCTTTCGCTTCGGTTTCCGTTATGCCGCACCACGCGATTTCCGGATCAGTGAAGACGACAGCCGGGATCGCGATGTTGTCGAATACCACTGGTTCACCCAGCAGCGTTTCGACCGCAATCTTCGCTTCGCGAGTTGCTTTGTGTGCCAGCATCGGTTCGCCGGCGATATCGCCGACGGCCATCAGCTTTGGGTCGGCTGTTCGCATGTTGCGATCGACTTTGATGAAGCCACGTTCGTCGAGTTCAACGCTGGTGTTTTCCAGTCCGCAGTTTGCACTGTTTGGGCGACGGCCGATGGAAATCAGCACGCGGTCGAACGTCATTTCCGGCTCGACGCCGGCGCCTTCCAGACTGGCCACGATACCATCATCGGTGGCTGTCAACTTTGCCACCTTTGTGTCCAGGTGAATGCCCGCAAACGCTTCCTGCAGGCGTTTCTGCAACGGCGTGACCAGATCGCGGTCCGCTCCGGGCAGCAATCCGGACGACATTTCGACGACGGTCACTGCTGATCCCAGAGCCGCGTAAACAGAACCCATTTCCAGACCGATGTAACCACCACCAACGACGAGTAACTTTGCGGGAATGTCTTTCAATTCCAAAGCGCCAGTGGAATCCATGACGCGATCGTCACCGATGTTAAAGAAGCCCGGCATTGTAGGGACTGAGCCAATCGCGACGATCGCTTTGTCGAACGTCAATTCAGAGACGTTGCCGTCTTTGTCTTTCAGTTCCAGCGTCGAGGAATCTTTAAACATGCCGCGGGCTTTGATCAGCTCCACGCCTCGCGCTTTGCACAAACCCTCGATACCGCCGCACAGGTTTCCGACAACGCCTTCTTTAAAGCTCCGCAGTTTGTCGAGATCGATTTCGGGCGGTTGAAACGTGACACCCCATTCTGACGATTCACGGGATTCGTTGATCAGCTTGGCAACATGCAGCAGCGCTTTGGAAGGAATACAGCCGCGGTTCAGGCACACGCCGCCGGGCTGCTTGCCTTCATCGATCAGAACGACCTGCATGCCGTGATCCGCTGCGGCAAACGCTGCGGGATAGCCACCCGGACCACCACCAAGAACAACAAGTTGAATGTGTTTCATTTCGAAAGCCGAATGCGGAAAGCCGAAAGTGGAGTATTAGAACAGCGGCAACGACGTCTGCGGTTTCGGCTTTCCGCTTTCCGTCCTCCGCTTTGCTTAAAACAGTTCGAAGAAATTCGTCAGGCTGCCAGACAGTTTGACGATGAACTTCGCAGCGTCTGCCCCGTTGATTGCGCGGTGGTCGTATGACATTGACAGTGGCAGCAACAGACGTTCAACAACCTGGCCATCTTCCAGCTGCAGAGTTTTCTGCCCACGTGACATTCCCAGAATGGCGACTTCCGGTGGGTTCACGATCGGCGTGAAGTAGGTTCCGCCGATGCCCCCGAGGTTCGTGATTGTGAACGACGCACCGCTCATGTCTTCTATCGTCAATTTGCGATCGCGCGCCTTCGACGCCAGCTCCGTCAGTTCTGCTGCGACCTGCAGCACGTTCTTCTGATCGCAGTTGCGAATCACTGGTACCACAAGTCCGTTTGGTGTGTCGACAGCAACGCCGATGTGGTAGTACTTCTTCAGCACCAGTTCACCAGACGCCATGTCGATGCTGGAATTGACTTTCGGGAACATGCGCAAGGCACCCACCACCGCTTTGATCATGATGGCGGTCATCGTAATTTTGGGCGAGTTCGGATTGTCTTTCACGTAACGCTTACGTGCAGATTCCAGTTCCGTGATATCAGCCAGGTTGTGCTGCGTCACATGCGGAATGGTGATCCATGCCGTTGACAGGTTGGCAGCGGCTGACCGGAAGATCTTGTTCATCGGTTGTTTTTCAACCGGACCGAACTTACTGAAGTCCGGCAGCGGTGCAGCCACGGCAACACCGACACTCATACCACCACCTGAAGGAGCGGCGGGGGCAGTCATGCGTTGATGAACGAACTTTTCGACGTCTTCCAGGGTGATGCGGCTACCACGCGCTGAGCCAGCGACCTGATAAAGATCAACGCCCAGTTTACGAGCTAGTCGACGCGTTGCCGGGCCGGCAGGGGCAGGAGGACGGCCATCTGATGACGCGACTGTTGCCCTTGCCACGGGCTTCGTTGCCACCGGGGCTGTCGCAGGTGCAGTGGCTGCCGGTGGCCCTGCAGTCGGAGCAGGTGTCGAAGCGGCGGTGTTTGGAGCCGCTCCGCCAACGATGGTTTCGATCGCAATCAGCGGTGTGCCCACGCCAATCGTGTCGCCAACAGATATGTGGATGGCTTTAATCGTCCCGGTGTGAGGGCAATTGATTTCCGCAACCGCTTTGTCTGTTTCGACTTCGCAAATGACTGCATCAGCTGCAATCGTGTCACCCACGGCGACCAGAATTTCCGCCACATCAACTTTGTCGACGCCTTCGGAAACTTCCGGCAGTTTGAAGTCGATCGTTTCCGCTTTGCCGGTCGCTGCAGCAGCGACCGGTGCTGGTTTTGCCGCAGGTGCCGCCGCGGCTGGAACTTTTGCAGCAGTCGGTTCAGCTGCTGAAGGTGCACCGCTTTCCTCGATCAGGATCAGCGGCTGACCGATTGGAAGGCTGTCGCCGACAGAGACAAGAATCTTCGAAATCGTCCCGGCAAACGGGCATGGGATTTCGGCAACCGCCTTGTCGGTTTCCACTTCCAAAATGATCGTGCCAGCACTGATGGTGTCGCCTTCTGCGACAAGGATCTCAGCAACGTCGACAGATGTGACGCCTTCTGACACTTCGGGCAGTTTAAATTCTGTGGCCATAATTGGTTACTCGCAGGTCAGGCTTGTCCTGACGTTAATCGTCTGTTCCGTCTTCTGTAAACGTCTGAGCCGGGTTATGCATCCAAAGCGAAGATCGCTTCGGGATCCAGTCCCAGTTCTGTCAGAGCGTTTGCAAGTTTCGACGCATCGAACGCTCCAACACGGGCCATTCCCTGCAACGCAGCATACGTTGTTGATTCTGCATCAATGCGGAAGTGTCGTCGCAGTTCTGCTCGTGTTTCACTGCGTCCGAATCCGTCTGTCCCCAGCACGATATATTCGCCAGGAATCCATTCGCGAATCTGATCCGCCACAAGTCGCACGTTGTCGCTGGTGGATACGAATGGTCCCTGAACGCCGTCCAGAGTCGATTCCAGATAACTCTTCTTCTGTGTTTCGCCTGGATGCATATCATTCCAGTGCCGACACGCCATCGCGTCACGGCGAAGTTCGCTGTAACTTGTCACGCTCCAGACATCTGAACCAATGCCGAATTTTTCAGCCAGAAGCTGCTGAGCCGCTCGGGCATGTTCCATGATCGGTCCGCTACCCATGATCTGCGGACGATAGCTCTGCCCTGCTCCGCTGTCCGTGCTGCTGAACCTGTACATCCCTTTGATGATGCCATCGATAACGCCATCGGTTTTCGGCAATGCCGGATGAGTGTAGCCATCGTCGTTGTACACGCTCAGGTAGTAGAAGATCTCTTCGCCTTCGCCGTACATGCGACGCAGACCGTCCTGCACGATTACAGCAAGTTCGTATCCGTAAGCTGGGTCGTAGGCTCGGAGTGAAGGAACCGTTGTCGCGATCAGCTGACTGTGTCCATCTTCATGCTGCAGTCCTTCGCCATTCAACGATGTTCGACCGGAAGTGCCTCCGCATAGAAAGCCCTTGCAGCGCGTATCCGCCGCACACCAGATCAGGTCGCCAACACGCTGGAATCCGAACATCGAATAGAAGACATAGAACGGAATCATGTTCTTGCCAAGATTCGCATAAGCGGCCCCTGCAGCAATAAACGATCCCATGGCTCCGGCTTCGTTGATGCCTTCTTCCAAAAGCTGACCGTCCTTCGCTTCCTTGTACGACTGAATCACGTCGCTGTCGACTGGTTCGTACAACTGCCCTTTGCTGCTGTAAATGCCGACCATCTTAAACAGGTCTTCCATACCGAATGTTCGCGCTTCGTCAGGAATGATCGGAACGATTCGTTCCTTGACTCCTTGATGGCGCACCAAGCCACGCACAATGTGCCCAAGAGCTCCAGTTGTGGAAGCGCCGTCATCACCACTTCCTGGCAAGACTCGCTTAAATACCTTGTCTTGCAACGAAGGCACATCGAGCAGTTCTGTTGTGGGTCGTCGTTCGGGAATAAAGCCACCCAGCTTCTGTCGCTGCTGTCGCAAATACACCATTTCCGGGCTGTCGTCTGACGGCTTATAAAACGGGATTTCATCAATGTCCTCGTCACTAACCGGGATAGAGAACCGCGTGCGGAACTTCTTCATCTGCTGCTCAGTGACTTTCTTCTGATTGTGAGCAACGTTTTGTCCTTCACCTGCTTCACCCAGGCCGTAACCCTTCACCGTTTTTGCCAGAATCACGGTTGGTGCACCCTTGTGCTGTGTCGCTGAATAATAAGCCGCGTAAACCTTCTCGGGGTCATGGCCGCCACGTCGAATCTTCATGATCATTTCGTCCGACATGTGATCGACCATCTTCAGTACATCCGGGTCGGCTCCGAAGAAGTGGTTTCGAACGTACTCCGCATCCGAAACGGTGTATTTCTGATACTGCCCGTCGACAACTTCACCCATGCGTTTGACCAGCTTGCCGTCATGGTCGCCATCCAATAGCGGATCCCAGTCACCGCCCCAGACGACTTTAATGACGTTCCAGCCTGCACCGCGGAAGGCGGCCTCAAGCTCCTGAATGATTTTCCCGTTACCTCGCACAGGACCGTCCAGTCGCTGCAGGTTACAGTTGATCACCCAGGTCAGGTTGTCCAGGTTTTCACGTGATGCCAGCGTCAACGCGCCCAGAGATTCTGGTTCGTCGCATTCGCCGTCACCAAGAAAAGCCCAGACGCGTGATTTCGACGTGTCCAGCAATCCGCGGTGTTCCATGTATCGCAGGAATCGCGCGTGATAGATGCTGCAGATCGGGCCCAGGCCCATCGACACGGTTGGGAATTGCCAGAAGTCCGGCATCAGCCAGGGATGAGGATAGCTGGACAGACCGCCACCAGCAGGAAGTTCGCGGCGGAAGTTTTCCAGATGCGATTCGCTCAGGCGCCCTTCTAAAAACGCGCGAGAGTACATTCCCGGAGACGCATGTCCCTGGAAGTACACCATGTCTCCAGTGTGGGTTTCCGTTCGCGAATGGAAGAAGTGGTTCTGAGCCACTTCGTACAGAGTTGCCGACGAAGCGAAAGTCGAAATATGACCACCGACGCCCGGATAGTATTTGTTGGCGCGATTCACCATCGCCATCGCGTTCCAACGCACGATGCTCTTGATGCGACGTTCCAGTTCCAGGTCGCCCGGAAACCGCACCTGTTCGCTGTGATGGATGGTGTTGATGTATGGCGTATTGGCCGTGAACGGTAGTTTCACGCCGCGCTGGTAGGCTCGTTCCTGCAGATGGACCAGCAATTCGCCCAGTTTTTCAGGGCCATAGCGATGGAGCACGTCTTCCAGGGATTCCAGCCATTCGTTCAGCTCGTCAGTCTCAATACCTGAAATCGTTTCCAGTACTTCTGGATCTACCATCAATGTTTTTCCCGCAAGAGATCTATCGCTCGTGGCGTAAAGGCCAGAGATATTTGTTTTGTTTGTCGTACGAAACGTCGCCTGGAGTCACCAGACTTTGAGAGATTTTTCCTGACTAGTCAGGAAAGGTTGTTGCTTGTCACTGAACGAACCCCGATTTGCCGCTGCAAACTGCGGTGTGACAGTTTTAATGGACAACT
>CALFOL010000037.1 GCA_937919915.1 uncultured Planctomycetaceae bacterium | reverse complement strand
TGCTGTGGTGCCTGAGCAGCCTGCTGTGGTGCAATCTGTTGCTGCTGAGAAATCTGCTGAGCAGGTCGGACTGAGATAGTCTGTGGAGCCTGCTGCACAAACTGCTGTTGAACCGGCCGTGGGTGAATCACTTGCTGAGGCTGCGAGTAGTAGGCTGGTGTTGAGTAAGACGGAGCGTAGCGCTGAACAGGAGCCGAATAACCGCCGTAGCTCGACGAGCCAAAGCCGTTGTGTCCCCGGTAAGAAGACGATGAACAGCCGCCTGAGTAACCACCACCGCCTCCGCCACCTTTGCAGGCCTGAACCTGAGAAGCAGCCGCGATAGAAGTCAGAGTAACAACAGCGGCCAACAGTGTGTTTCGTGAGAATTTTATGATTCTGTCCTTTATGTTTCGGGTGAGTTTTGAGTTCTTTGTTTCGGGTACATCTACCTCAGCGAGATCCCGCCAGATTTGTTACAGTGCTGTGCCGAGAATTCTCTCGATTCGCGACTCATGGCAGTGTCACCAGTAAAAACGCTGGTGAATTCATTCTCCGAAAACTCCACTGGTCCGAAAAACCGCCACTGCGCAAGGACTCAAGCGTGCCCACTACACTGACGGAACCCCAACTCGGAGCACTCCTGCTGCGCATCGCCACCGAACAGGCGGAGTGGTCGCAGGCGACGTTCGGCAGCGATCAGGAACGCGGGCCCACGGGCGCCTTGCTGCATCTGGAGAAAGAAGCGCGGGAAGCTTTGGAATCGCCTGACGACGTGACCGAATTTGCTGACTGCCTGCTGCTGATTCTGGATGCCTCTCGCCGCGCAGGTTTCGACACGGCTTTCCTGTTGGAGCAAACCTATGCGAAACTACAGATTTGCAAACAACGCAAATGGCCGAAACCGGACGGCGACGAGCCCGTGGAACACATCAGGGACTGAGCCGGATTTGCAACGTCGAGTCAATCGGGGCACGATCGCTGTAAGCACCCGCCCACAAATAAACGCACATATCAGTGACAGCCCCAGTCTGCAGGGCAAGGATCAGTCGTAGGTTATTATGTGCGAAAACATATAAGCGCCTGCTTAGAGCCCACGTCAGTCGAAGCCGCTGTGGCGATTGATTACTTTTTCTGCCACACGTCAGCGGATTCCAATACACTTCTGGCATCGTTGCCGTTGAGCCATGCTTTTGCTTCGACATTGTCCTTCAGATACGTGTCCCAGAAAGCGGTGCTGATGCCCTTGATCGCCTGGTGATGATTGGGATTGCGTTTGGAGCGGGACTTGAATCGCGTGGGACGCTCATCGCCGAAGGCCTCGTGTTTAGCGCCGTCGAGCAGCAGTTCGTATGCATGACCCGAGTCAGGCAAATGCTTAAACACTTCTCGCCGCTGTTCCGGAGTTGTGCGGGCGAGCATGCTCTCGTCTTCGGTTCCTGTCATCAACATCCAAGGGATCGTTACGCTTCCGAATGCGTCAGACGCTTGACCAACGGATGGTGGACTGGGGCTGAACGCGATCGCAGCAGTGATGCGTTTGTCAGTAAACTTCTGCCCCAGCCGCCCGAATTTCTGGCCGCTCACGGCCTGTGTCGTCACAGCGCCGAAAGAATGACCGCCCATGCCCACTTTTTTCATATCAAATCTGGCGGCGTACGTTGCCTCAGGCTGATTCAGCGTTTCCAGATGGTTGAGCGTCGCCGCAACATCACGATATCGCGATTGAGCACTCTCCCCGTTTGCTGCTTTTTTCAGCGTTTCCAGCTTATCCCGCAGCGGGACACCTTCCATGACGGTCTGGTCACTTCCGGCGTGCTGCATCGTCACCACGACGTAGCCTCGCCCCGCCCAGTGCTTGCCAAGGTAGGTGCCAGCGTCTCGTGAACCACCAAGTCCGTGGCTGTACAGAATCACGGGAGTCGCTGTTGTCGACTTCGGCAGGTAGATCCGCAGCGGCACGGTCCTCTTGTCGTCGCCGTACGAAAACTCTGTGTCGACGATGATCACACCAGCGTCCACGACAAGTGGGTCGTAAGATGCGGATTGCGGAACGGCGAGCAACAGTGCAGTTGACAGTAGAACGGACAGGCTCATAGCTTCGGCTCGATATTGTGTGTCGGAACCGACTTATTGTTGTGTCGAATGAGGCAAAGAGCAAACGGTGTTTAGGAATCGCGAATGGGGCCTTTCACTTTGTCGGCCTCATTCAGACGATATTCGTTCACCGCCGACTACGACGAACCCATCTGAAAATGCTGTAGCGACACTACCGTTGAATTACCTGCAAGTCCAAGTCGGAGCATGATTTAGCTTAGCCCGTGGGGAGGGCGCACGATGCCTTCGACTTCTACCAGGTCCACTCGTTCCGGAGCGCCGAGCGGGGCGTAAACTCGTTTCGCCTGACGAAAGTTCTCCCCTGCTCCGACAATGCTGAAGAAGTCGCCGGTGGTAGAGCTGATCAGCGTCGGCCGTGGAGCACGCAGCAGCACATAATCCGGGTGATCGAGTCCGAAAGCAATCTGGCCAAAGATGTTCTGCTCGGCATCCGCCGACTAACAAACACTCTGGTTTCTCGTCCGAAAGAGACTCCCGACCTTCATTTAATGAGTCGCCGTGACCCTTTCTTCTGTTGACCCCTTTCGGTTTCGACAATCTCCCGCCCG
>CALFOL010000036.1 GCA_937919915.1 uncultured Planctomycetaceae bacterium | reverse complement strand
GGGTTGGTTGTGGCTGACGCTGTCCGAATTAAGAAGATCAACGAGAACTGTGTACCTTATTTTTCACAACAATAAGTAAACGGCTTTGGCTTTTAGCTGAGTAACTCGGTTGCGATCTCTGTCCACAACGCATCGATCTCGGACACGGATCGCCCGGGTTGACCGGCTTTACGGAACCAGTACCCGGCATTGCCGACATCGCCTTCGATTAAGTGCAGCATGGCATGCAGCCACGATCCCATCGCAGTGTGGATATCCTGCGCGATGTTGTGGGCAGCTTCCCAGTTCCCCGATTTCGTATGCCACAGCGTTTGGACTTCCGGCGACAAATCACCAGCGGGCGACGAATCATTGGCGGCAGATGCCAGAAGCTCTTCGATGGTCATAACTGCGACATTGGGGATGAATGGATGCACCGCGATCAAGCAATCGGGGTGCCTGGGCGTGAGGTTACAGCGTATTACGCTGACTTGTGGCCGCGGCGAACGGTTATCGACAGCAAATCGCCGGCTCCCACGAGCCCGACGCATCCGCATGTTGAGGTATGTTGCTTTAGCCGTTTGCGGAATACTGCTCAGCAAATTCCAGCACAAGTCCGTCAATGATTTCCTTGAGGCCGTCTTCGTTTGCTTCAGAAAGCAGACGATAGTTGCTGCGATTCAGTGACTCGCGATTTCTGATCGTGCCCTTCGTGTTGATGTCCAGAATGTGGGAATCAGAGAACGGTTTCACCAACATCTCAAGTCGACTGTACAGGTTGCGATTGTTACCGCCACGCAGGTTGATGTCGTCGCGAGTGATTCGTGCGCCCCAGCCATCTTCGTTCACGATGGTTGAAAAATCGAATCCGGGGAAATGGTCACACAATTTTCGCAGTCCGGTTTCTATGTGCTCGCTGAGTGCCAAACGCAGTTGCGCATAGATTGCTCGCAGGTCTTCGATATTGGCTTTTTGGGCTCCGACAACTTCGTCCTGCGCGTCCCGTGATTTCTGGCCACGGCCGATTGCCTTTTGTAAACGCTCATCAAAATCCGACATATTACTTCTTTCGGTCCTTCCGAAAACGATGTGCCACACACGACAGTTGCGACTGGCTTTCGAAAGTCTACTTAATCTCGAACACAGCTTCGACCTCGACGGCTGCGCCTGTTGGTAAAGCGGCAAATCCCAATGCGCTGCGAGCGTGATAGCCATCGCCATCCTTGCCGAAGATTTCATGCAGCAGGTCGGAACAACCGTTGATCACCAGATGCTGATCTGTAAAGTCGCCGGTCGAATACACGCAGCCCAGCACTTTGATAACACGCAGGCCCTCCAGAGTGCCATGAGCGTTGTAAACAGACCGCAGGATTTTCTTCGCGCAATCTCCTGCGGCGTCATACCCCTGTTCAACTGTGACATCCTTTCCCAGGACCCCTTTCAGGTCGCTGGTGTGCCCGGAGGAGATCAGCTGGTTTCCGCTGCGGATACACAAATTCAAATAGCCCGGTTGAAGGGGTTCGAACGACACGCCCAGATCTTTGGCTTTCTGGTCTACACTCATCAAAATCACTTTCTAAAAATTCATGCTGACGGAGCACCCGCCGTATGTGTTTCGCGGTCATGACCGCGGCAGAAGGCCACCGTCAGGGAACGGTTGTTTCGCCGCCGTATTACCTGGTGAACAGGCCGTCTTCCAATGTTGCAATTTCGTCCCGCAGTCTGGCCGCGGCTTCGTAGTCTTCGCGTTCAATTGCCTCGCGCTGTTCTGTTCGCAGTTGAATCAGTCGATACTGATCTTCCGTCTGGCCTGGGCTGCGGACCGGGCGTTTGCCTTTGTGGGTGGCTTCTTCGTGGATGTTCTCCAGCAGCGGCATCAATTCGTCGCGGAAGTCTTCGTAACAGTTTGGACAGCCCAGACGCCCCTGTTCTCGAAATTCGCCGAATGAGATCCCGCATTCAGTACAGCGAATCTGAGCTTCGTCGTCATTCCCGCTAACGAGTGCTTCCAGCTTGGCGGCCAACTCTGCGGCCGGATCATCGCCGACAGAATCACCATCTTCGTCCATGTACTCACGAGCACAGACTTCACACAAATGGATGGCGACAGCGTTTCCGCTGTGAATTTCGGTAATATGTAAAGTTGCCGGTTTCGAGCAACGCTTGCACTTTTTCATGGGACACTCATGCTTTCAAATCAAAACGATAAGCGTTCATCTTCGCGAAGTCTACCAGTTTACGCAAGACTCGAACCGTCCGCGGCACGTCATGGGCGTTGCTCACCAGGCTGCCGGGGAGTTTGTGATGGATGTTTCACATTGCGCAACAAAAAACCTCGCCAATGACGAGGCCTTTTGTATTCGAATCTGTGCAGCCGTGTCGATGTTTGAACGGCTAAGCAGCGGTTTCCACAGTCACGACGTTCAGCAGGTCAATCGTCGGGGTATCGTCCGCTACGATGTCGTGAGCCTTGCGTCCTTCAGGAATTTTGGTCCGAACGTCGTATGCCAGGCCAACCATCTGCAACGCTCGGATTGACCACCATGTGATGTCCACTTCCCACCAGCGATGTCCCGCAGGAGCAACGCTTGGGTGAGCGTGATGATTGTTGTGCCAGCCTTCGCCGTACGCCAGAATTGCCACCCACCAAAGATTTCGCGATTCATCACGGGTATCGTAGTTGCGGTAGCCCCACAGATGAGTCGCCGAGTTAACGAACCACGTGGAATGGTAGGCAGCTGTCATGCGAACACACATGCCCCAGACCAGAAACGAAACGCCCATTTGCCATCCGCCAAGCGCCCAGCCGCAGCCCATCAGCACCAGGCCCTGAGCCCACAGCCATAATGGAAATGTCTTTTCGAAGAACACCATCATCGGACGCTCAAGCAGCTCCGGAATGTACTTTCGAAACAGCAGCTGCTTATCTTCTTCTTTGCGAGCGACAAACAGCCACATGATGTGTGACCACCATGGGCCAATAAGTGGCGAATGCGGATCGCCTTCCTGATCAGATTTGTGATGATGCATGCGGTGATTCGCGGCCCACATCATCGGTGAACCTTCTCCTGACAAACTGCCCGCCAGCATGACAGCGAACTCCGCTGGCGCTCGCAGTTTCATGGACTTGTGGGACAGGTAACGGTGATAGCCCAGACAGATTCCAATACTGCAGGTCACCCAATGCATGACGACACAAATGGCCAACGCCTGCCAGCTAAAGAACGCTGGAACCAATGCCGCAAAGCAACCCAGGTGAATGAAGAACAGAAAACCTGTCACCACCCAATCAACATTGCCCCAGCGAAGCTGCTGCTTTGAATAAGACGCGTTCAGTGTTTCGGTGTCGGCTTTGGCCTGCCGTCGCTTCTCAGCGATTTCTTCAGAGATCGTTGCCGGGACGCCCAGTGTTGTTATCGAGCCACTCATGGAGAGTTTACCTTAATGTGCCGAGAAACATTCGGACGGGGCCGAAGGTTTCAGGTGCAAAGTCACGATCATCGTTCGCCTGCAGATCGCTCTGATTTCAGGCCGCAAATTCCATTTGTTGTGAGGACCATACGGTCGATATCGACTTAGCTCAAGGCGACCCTGTCCGGCCGTAGTCAAACATTCGTAAAAGGTCTGTCAATGACGTAAGTAATTTAATAGCAATGGTTTGCAGCGCATGAATGCGATGCGAATACCACCCCCGAATCCAGGAACGGAGCCACACTCTGTGCTGGACGTCACACCCATGAGCTGCATCCACTCACCCTTGGTGTCGAATCGTGGAGTGCCGGGGGCTACAGCGTATTACGCTGACTTGTGGCCGCGGGTCACGCGTTTCGGTCGAAAAAAGCCTGCTCCCGCGAGCGAGTACCGTTCACAACAATGAGTAAACTGCTCTAAACGTCATCTTCCAGGTAATAGTTCCAGTCCGCGAACTGTTGACCCATATGAATCAGTTCGTCAGCGTGACCTGGCGAGTCGATATGATACAGATGTTGCTGAATGGATCGGTCCCGACCGATGGAAGCCGAGAGAGCCTGCAGGACTTCAAGATGTCGTTCTGGCATTGATGCCGGAGTGATAATCAGCACCATGCAGTGCACCGGTCGGTTGTCGGGTGTGTTGAGGTTCAGACCTTCTTTGCTGATCCCCATAGCTCCGATAATTTTGTCGCCGATCGGAAGTCTCGTGTGAGGCAGCGCGAGTCCTTCACCGACACATGTGGACGACACGGCTTCGCCCTCCATCACCGCAGCAAACAATGTGTCCACATCAATCCCGAGTTTGTGCACGCGTACAGTCAGTTCAACAAGCTCTCGAATCGCTGAATGTTTGTCCGGACCCTTCAGTGTGGTTGTGATATTCTGTTCCGTCAGGAAGTCCAGCACACGAGCTCGATCGCGTCCCATGTCGCCGGACCGATTCAGGCCCATGCGTGTTAGAAACGGGCCCACGGATTCGTTCAGGAGCACCGTGGCAAGGACCACTGCCAGAAAGATCTCACTGATCGTCTGGAACGCCGGATCTTCGGTTACCAGCAGCATCAAGCCAACAGCCAGTCCCGCCTGAGGCGTCAGCGACAGTCCAATCCAGCGACGAAAACGCTGAGTTGCCCCGCCGAGTTTCATTCCAAAGTAGCCAGCAGCGACTTTTCCGGACATCCGACAGGTGAACACAACAAGTGCCAGTGTGCCTCCCAGGGCCAGTGCAGAAAAATGCAGCTCCATTCCGGCGACTGTAAAAAACACAGCAAAAATTGAACCTTCGAAACTGTCGAAGACCCGATGCCCAATTTCTTCTTTGTCCGGTGTCAGATTCGCCAATGTCACACCCAGACACAGGCAGGCCAGCAAAACGGACAGTCCCAGATGTGCTGTCAGTCCCGCGGTCAACAGGATCGCAATCAGTGACAGGGCTGACAGGCGATCCGTTCGCACGACGCGTTTTGTGGTAAATACCAAAGCCAGTCCTACGGTCAAGCCGATCAGCAGGCTCTTTCCAATGTCGCTGAGCGGAACCAGCAAATCCGAAACAGACATCGTTCCGGTTGTGGACAAGGCGGCCGCAGCCACCGTTCGTGCCATTTCAAACAGAATAATGCAGACAAGATTATTCAACGCCACCGCCGCGATCAGTGTGGTTACGAACGCGCCCCTGGATGCCGTGTCTTTCACGATTGCCAGCACCGTCGCGGGCGCAGTGGAAATTGCAATCGTCGCCAACAGGAGTGCCGTAATCCAGTTGACATCCGTGAACAGAAATAACGTCACAAAAACCAGAATCGGAGTGACGGTTGCTTCCAGAGCAAGCAGCCACAGCAAACGTCGGCGAGCCACGTGAAGTCTGTAAAAGTTTAGGTGGCTGCCGACTGCAACGGCCATCAGCCCCAACGCGAAGTCGACCAGCGGATCGAGCGAATGCAGGCAGTCTTCAGAGATCACGCCCAGCACGGATCCCCCCATCACAACGCCTGCGAGGATCTGGCCCGTCACCGACGGCAAACGCAGTAGCTTCGCCAACATTCCAGAGACCGTTCCGGCCAGAAGAATGACCGCAAGGATCAGTAGGACGTCGGCATCGGAAGTCAGCATCGAACGGGGGCTGCGGAAACACTCGAAAGAACTTGTCAGTCAGCCACGAGTGTCTCTGAAATGCTGCGATCGCTCAAGCCACCAGGGTTGGGTGATTTTCACTGAGTTTCCCGTTAGGGTTCACCGGCTTCTGTTGGTGTTGTTTTGTTCAGGTAAAATCATGTTGGGATGCGTTTAAACAACGAATGATGCCCAATTCGTTCGACGGGCGTTAAGTGTTTTTAACCCAGCGTTCACCAATATTGACGTGCGCACAAGGATGCGTCGCTGGGGCCGAACGTGACCCTGCGATTTTTTCCGATTGGTTCCGAATTTGCGTGACAGGCCAGAAGCTGCCGATTCTCAGGTGCTGAATGTTCCGGCAATGCGGAGAGCGACGTACTTTACGATTTCGATCCAGAGGTTCCTGGTAAAAAACTGGCAGGTAAATGTCACGATTCCGACGAT
>CALFOL010000035.1 GCA_937919915.1 uncultured Planctomycetaceae bacterium | reverse complement strand
TGCCTGTGAGATTCCAATAAGTATGGTTCGTCAGGTTGACGACGGTTGCCTTGTCGGTTGAGGCTTCGTATTGAATCCGGAGTTCGTTGTCGTTGTTCAGCGTGTACTGCACCGTGGTGGTCAACGTTCCCGGATATCTGTCGTCGCCGTCGGGACTTATATAATGAAATGTGACCGTAACAGAATCCTCTGTGGAGGTTGCTTCTGCTTCCCAGAGCTTCTTATGAAATCCGCCCTCACCACCATGCAGATGGTTGTCACCATCGTTCTTTGCCAGGGTATAGATATTGCCTTCGATACCGAAGATGCCTTTGGCAATCCGATTCGCGTAACGCCCGGCAGTGCAACCAAAGTAGCAGGCGTTCTTCAGCCAATGTTCGACAGACGAATGCCCCAGCGCGATGTTGCCGAGTTTTCCGTCGCGGTCGACCGTTTCCACGGAGACGACAGTTGCGCCGTAATTGATCAGATTAACCACGGTGCCCGCTGAATTCTTCAGCGTGTATTGTTCGATCGCTTTTCCGTCAGCGGTTTTGCCAAACTCAGAATGATCCCAGGACATGCCAGTGTCTGCCTTCTCTAGTGGTGATTGTTCGTTCTGGTCTTCGGCTGATGTTTCGTCAGGCAGGATGGCGAGTGTAGCTGTTTCGACAGTTGCTTCACCGCAGCCACACAGCAGCAGAATGAGCGCGACAGTTGATGTTTTCATGGGAGCGATCATAGGGGGATTGTAACGATGTGGCAGAGTCAGCAATGTTGTCGATGGACGTCCCATTGGTCAACCCGGCCTTGCGGTATTTGACAGGTCAGTCCAGATGGCTCGATGCACAGTATTACTCTAAAGGGATGACAGCTGAGGCGTTGTAGAGGCGGCCTGAGCCCAGATTTAACGTAGCAGTGACGAGAATGTGATCAGCCGCGTCGATTGGTGCAGGGATTGGTATGTTGACCTGGAAGCCGGACGACAACAATCCATGGCTCCAGAGTTGCCGACTTTCAGTGAGCGTATATTTGTTGTGTGCGACTTCCTTCGTCAGACCAGCTTTTGTGACCGTGGCCGCTCGGACTTCAAGTTCCCCAGCCACCTTGACAACTTCTTCATCCTGATCGAGCGGTTGCCAAACCATATTCAGGACAACGTCGTCCCCTTCCGGGGATCGGATCAATCCAGAAGTCAACTTGTACAGCTGCAGGGAATTGACGCTGCCCCAGGCGACTTCCGATTCTGTCGCAAATGACACCTGTGTGATATTCCCCGTCGCCTCAACCCCGCTTGGTGACGCACTTCGGGCGACGGCGAGCTCGCGGTCCTGATCGGCCAGGAGCTCTTCAGTTTCCCCGACTTTAGCTCGTAAGTCTCGAATTGTCTTTTCGTGTCTGCGCAGCTGATCTTCCAACGCGGCGTTTCGAGTATCAGACTGACAACCCGTCAGTATGATGAGCCCCACGACCCGAACACCGCGCAGCAAACAGGGCCTCGGAATCGGACGAACGAGGAAACGCAGAGATTGCTGAAACAACAGGACGTAGCACACGTGTGCAGCATATAAAAACGTTCGAAATGGGCCTACATCAGTCTGTGAACGGCACAGGCTCTGCGGCGGCAGGATGTCGCCAGTACTGTGCTAATCGTTGGGGTCGACCAGATTCTTCCAGTCCGGATGGAGCGGGCGGTCTGTGGCGTCTTTCGTCCCCTTGCCGACCGGTGCCGGGGGGCATTGCTTCAGAAATTTGCTGAGCAGCAGTCGTGCTGCCTCGCCGGCCACTCCCGCAGATCCTGTCGCCAGATTCCGAGTCTCAGTTAAGTCCTCCGGGACGTGGAAGTACCGCCCGTCTCTGTACAACTTGTAGTGTTGCGTTCGAGCAAACTGACCAGAGTCCTGGTTCCAGTACGGTTGATAGTGGCACAGCACCCAGTCTCGTGGATTGCCTGTTTCGCCGCGAAGCTGCGGCAAAAAGCTGCGTCCGTCGATGGGGTCGTCAGCGGCTCGTTTTGCCCCGGTGGCATCCAGTAGCGTCGCGTAGAAGTCAGTAAAGTCGATCAGGTCGTTCTGTACCACGCCGGCGGGAGATGTCCCTTTCCATGATACCACGAAAGGCACGTGCGTTCCCATATCTTTCATGCCGCCTTTGCCGCCTTTGATGTCCTGTCCGTTCCAGCGTGATGTAATGGACCGGTTCGTCCCGTTGTCGGCTGTGAACATGATGATCGTGTTTTCCAACTGACCCAGTGCCTTCACTTTGTCCACGATCCGGCCAACAATCCTGTCCGCGTAGTGCACCATGGCGACAAAATTCTGCTTCTGGTCCGCTTTGTTTTTCGGCGCCTTGTTGGCCGCCTGTGATCGCGGACCGTTGCCAATGGTATCTGGTGTCGCAACAAATGGGTTGTGCACCAACAGCATTGGGTAGTACACAAAGAACGGATCGTCTCCGCTGCGTTCCATGAAATCACACAGAAAATCACACAGCAGATCCGGACCGTATTTATTCCTGTTCTGCTCGACAGTCTGCATCCTGCCATTGTGCTCCAGCGGGGGACTCCAGAAACGTTCGCCGCCGCCTTCTTTAATAACCTTGCCGGTCGTGACCTGCCACAACAGTGATTCATCGAAGCCTGCCTGTTGTGGTCGGCCGTGAGCCTGGTGATTTGGCAGCGAGTTGTACAAACCATTCAGCTGCCACTTACCTGCGATGGCCGTTTTGTAGCCGGCCGACTTCATCATGTGCCCGAACGTTTTTTGATTCGGATCCAGATAACCGAAGTGCGTGTAATTACGAAAGTTGTATTGCCCCGTCATCAGCTTCACGCGACTTGTGGTGCAGATGGGCGTTGAATAGGCATACGCAAACCGGACTCCATCCGCTGCCAAAGCATCAATATTGGGCGTCTTGTAGTCTTCCGCACCGTAACAGCCGAATGCCTCCCAGCTGACATCGTCAGCCATAATCAGGATTATGTTTGGCTTCGTGCCGATTGGCCTTGAAGCCTGTGCGGAGACGGCTGTCATCGTCAGTGCAAAGGCGAGCGTGTGAATGATGGAGTTCTTCATTTTTTTCTTCAGGTACTGTGTGATGCCATAGATTAAACGAGCAGAGTCCAGCGTTACCGATAGACAGTATAGCCATAATACTTTGGCCGGTCATCCAATCGCACGTGAAGCCACGACACTCCCATTCCTGCGGTAATTTCAGTCTGCCACATCAAAGATTCCTTTTCCTGAATTGCGGTCTCGAAATCCTCATCGCTGACGTGCGATCTCACAAAGCGTCGGACGCTTTACACGTACGACTCGCAAACGAGTGAATTCGCCGTGCTGCTGCCAATTTCACTGGCTCGCGCGTTGTGGTTGTATTTGCCCCACCTCGTGGAGGAGTTGTTCGGCTGAATCTGCTGGTTCTCGAGGGCGAACCTCCCGGCAAGGATTTCTCCGTACCGAAACACGGGCAATCGTTGCGAGCGTTAATTGCCAAAAAATCAGAAAGGTTTATCTAACCACTACAGCAAGGACGATGAAACTCGCGTGACTACAGGTGCGCATGGGCTGTTATCTGACGACCTCTGTGTATCAAACCACAACATACTAAACAACGGATGGGGCGAGGCGACCGGAGTAGGTTAGCCCGAGCTGGTTTATCAAGTCCGGTCAATTCACAGCTCCAGAAACATCTGGCATCCCGCCGAATTTCCATCATGGCAATTCAGCGGGATGAACGCGAAACTCAGGAGGAGAGCTTTCATGCGAAAGTACGGAAAATGGTTACTCGTGCTGGGCATTCTGGCAGCAAATCCTGCCTGGGCCTACGCCGACGGATTATTGAGCGGATTGCGGCCATCATTGCCGCAGACAAAAACCGCCCAAAAAGAAGAAGACATGAAGCGTGCGGAAGAGGTCATGAATGCCCTCAAGCAGGCTCGCGTTGATGGCTACGATGTTCGCGTTGAAGTCCGGGGCGATACAGTCAAGCTGGACGGCAAGGTTCGCAATGTGAACCACCGTGCACTGGCAGAACAGTCTTGTCAGAATGTTGCAGGCATCAAACGTGTCCTGAACAACCTGAAGTATGTTCCTCCGGGAGACGTACAACAGACTGCTGGTCGTTACACTGACAGTGCTCTTCGTCCTGCGACATACCATGTCACGGATGGTGGTGAAAGCGGAATCGAACAGGTTCACTTCCAGAAACCTGGCAAGCGAACGAAGACGCCGGCCCCTCAGCAGCAAGCAACGGCTCAGCCAAAGGTCACTGCAAATGCTCCAGCTCCAGGACCAAAGCAGCAGAATTCCACAGCTCAGCCGAGGATTACGCCACCGCCTGTGGCTCGCACGGCTCAGCCAAAGGTCACTGCAAATGCTCCAGCTCCAGGACCAAAGCAGCAGAATTCCACAGCTCAGCCGAGGATTACGCCACCGCCTGTGGCTCCCGCGACTCAGCCAAAGGTCACTGTAAATGCTCCAGCCCCAGGACCAAAGCAGCAGGATTCCACAGCTCAGCCGTGGATT
>CALFOL010000034.1 GCA_937919915.1 uncultured Planctomycetaceae bacterium | reverse complement strand
GTGTGGACGGCCTCGTAGTGTCTACCGAAAATTCAAAGTGTGTCGTATCTGTTTTCGTGACCTTTGCCTGGATGGCCTCGTGCCAGGGGCGAAGAAGGCCAGTTGGTAATCGTTCTTTAAGTAGCTGAATTAGAGCTGAGTTTTGTCCTATGATGACTGACCCGATAGCGGACTTGTTGACAAGAATTCGTAACGCGATTCATGTAGAGCGTCCTTTCGTTGACATGCCGATTTCGAAGATGAAGGTGCGTGTTGTCGAGGCGTTGGCTCGAGAAGGCTTTGTTTGGGATCACGAGATCATCGAAGCGTCTCCGGTGTCTACACTTCGCGTCAATTTGAAATATGGACCGAATGGTGAACATGTTATCCAGCACATTGAACGGCTGAGTAAGCCAGGCTGCCGGGTCTATGTTACTGCTGTAGATACAATGGAAGTTCGGCAGGGTTTAGGCATTTCGGTGTTGTCGACTTCAAAGGGTGTACTTAGTAATCGCGAAGCGCGTAAGGAATCGGTCGGCGGAGAGCTTCTCTGTCAGGTGTGGTAAGCGTCTCGCTGTCTCGAAGAAACAAATACGAGTTGGTCCTCAGAAATGTCTCGAATTGGTAAAAAACCCGTTAGCTTTGCGGCTAACGTCACTGTGTCACAGAACGGTCAGGTTCTTGGCGTAAAGGGTCCCAATGGGGATTTGACGCTGGGGGTGCACCCTAATATGACAGTCTCGGTGAATGCAGAAGATAGGACAATCGTGGTCAGTCGCCCCGATGATCTTCGAGAAAATCGGGCATTGCATGGTCTGACGCGTAGCCTGATCAGCAACATGGTCACTGGGGTGACGACGCCGTTTGAGCGTTCACTGGTGATTATGGGGGTTGGTTACAACGGTGCGGTGAATGGCAAAAAACTGGCACTGCAGGTTGGCTATGCAAATACAATCGAGCTGGAGATCCCGGAAGGTGTGTCGTGCGAATGCACAGCGCCTACACGGATCCTGGTGAAGAGTGCAGATAAGCAGGCCGTAGGTCAATTCGCAGCAAATATTCGACGTGTCAGGCCACCGGAGCCCTACAAGGGTAAAGGGATTCGTTATGAAAACGAACAGATTCGTCGTAAGGCCGGTAAGGCATTCGGTTCCAAGTAACGTGAGCGTCGTGGGTTAGAGACTAATGAAGACTCAAAAGCGGTTGATTAAACGAAAGACGAGCCGTAATTTCCGGATTGGGAATCGCGTGCGTCGTGATGCTCACGGACGGCCGCGATTGGCGGTGTTTAAGAGCAATAAGCACATTTACGCTCAGATCATTGATGATGCTGAAGGGCGTACGTTATGTTCGGCCAGTACTATTGAATCTGTGGTGGCTGGTGCAGGTAAAGTAGGAAGTGGTTGCGATATGGCTCTGGCGGTTGGGAAACTGATCGGCGAACGAGCGAAAGAAAAAGGGATTGAGTCTGTGGTCTTCGATCGTGGCTCTTCTCGTTACCACGGTCGCGTAGCTGCGTTGGCGGATGGCGCTCGCGAGCAGGGTTTGCAGTTCTAAACGATTTGCGTACAAGAGTTTGGGGTGGATTGTGTCATCTGATAATCAAAGAGATTCTGGCGAGTCGGTCATTCAGATTCGACGTTGTGCCTGTGTCGTCAAGGGTGGTCGAAGGTTCAGCTTCGCTGCGCTTGTTGTTACTGGTGACCGCAAGGGACGGGTAGGTTACGGTTACGGAAAGGCGAAAGAGGTGCCGTTGGCGGTTGAGAAGGCGACTAAGGTTGCTAATCGCTCGATGAAGGGCTACTCGATCGGCAATGGAACAATTTCACACCAGGTTCTTGGGGAATTCAGAGCCTCTAAAGTGCTGCTTCTGCCAGCAAAGCCTGGTACAGGTGTCATCGCTGGTGAGTGCGTGCGTCTCGTGTTGGAAGCGGTCGGTATCACCGACATTCTGACGAAGAGTTATGGCTCAAATAATCCGTTGAATCTGGTGAAGGCCACGTTCGATGCTTTGGAACAATTGAAGACTCGCGAAGACGTCGAACGTCTGAGGGGAGTATCTCTGTCATGATCATTAATGACGTACACGTAGGTATACAGAAGCGGAAGCCGCGGAAACGCATTGGTCGTGGTCCCGGGTCTGGTCACGGCAAGACCAGCGGTCGCGGCCATAACGGTTATTACAGCCGTGCCGGTTCCAGTCATCGACACGGATTTGAGGGTGGCCAGACGCCGCTGTTTAGACGTGTCGCAAAGCGTGGATTCAATAACTCTGCTTTCAGAGATACTGTTGTGATTATCAACGTAGGTCAGTTGGAAAAAGCTTTCGCTGACGGCGATGACGTCACAGTGGATGCGTTGGTCAGCAGGGGCTTGATTCCGAGTCGTCATGACGCCGTTAAGGTGCTTGGTGATGGTGAGTTGAGTAAGAAGCTGAACGTTGGAGCACACCGGTTTTCCAAGAGTGCAGAAGAGAAGATTGTCGCAGCAGGCGGCAAGTTCGCACGTGTCTAAATTTTTATCGTGGGTGATGGCCTGCAGAAACTTCGAATGGAATGAAGTTTCGGAGCGATTTTGATGTTCTCCAAATTACTAACGGTTTTCCGTGTTCCTGAGCTTCGTCAGAAGATCTTGCTAACAATTGGTTTGTTGGCTGTCTATCGGATGGGGTTTTCGATCACGTTGCCGTTTATGGATCACGCGGCAATAGCCGATGCGACGAAGTCCGTCGGTGGCGGTACTGGTTTGGGCGACATGCTCAAGATGGTACAGGTGTTCTCAGCATCCAATATCACCAACGGTTCTATCTTCGGTTTGGGTATCATGCCGTACATTACGGCGTCGATTGTATTCCAGCTGCTGGGAACGGTTTATCCTCCGCTGGAACAGTTGCAAAAAGAGGGAGAGTCTGGACGACGACGTCTGAACGAATACACGCGTTACGCGACAGTGGTGATTTGTTTGCTGCAAAGCTTTTTTCTGATCCGTGGGCTTGCAGGCGGTGCAATCACTGGCAGTAGTATGTTCCTGCAGGATTACGATCACATTGGTTGGGTTCTGGTCGGAACATTCGTAATGACAGCAGGAACGGTGTTCTTGATGTGGATCGGTGAACAGATAGACGCGTATGGCATTGGAAATGGTATTAGCCTGTTGATTATGGCGGGCATTTTGGCTCGGATGCCGGCCGCTGGCGGGACTTTGTTTAAAGGTGTCTGGGATGCCGGCTTTAAATTGGGTGCACCCACGGGGCAAAGTGTCGAGTCTTTGTTGATCCTGGCAGCCTTGTTCGTTGCGGTAATCGTTTGGGTGGTGTTTATTACCCAAGGGCAGCGGAAGATTCCGATTCAAAGTGCCAAGCATGTTCGAGGTCGGAAAGTAATGGGTGGACAACGGCAGTGGCTTCCACTGCGGGTCAACCAGGCCGGTGTGATGCCAATCATTTTTGCGTCCAGTCTGTTGTTGTTGCCATATTTTATCTTCAATCAGTTGGGGAACTTCTGGCCAGACAGTTCTGTCTTAAGATTGTTTCAGGCTGGTTTTAATCCTGGTCAGGGTTTTGTCTACAACCTGAGTTACATCATCTTGATTTACTTCTTCTGCTATTTTTGGACTGCAATTACTTTCAATCCCAAAGATATGGCGGAGAATCTCAAAGATATGGGTAGTTTTATTCCTGGGTATCGTCCGGGAGCTAGAACCGCTTCATATCTTGAGCAGGTGATGCTGAGAATAACTTACGTTGGTGCAGCATTTTTGGCGATTATTGCCGTGATCCCCACGGTGATTTCCACGACCTTGACTGGCGACTTCGCGGTTGCAAGTTTCTTTGGTGGTACGGGTTTATTAATTATTGTATCCGTTGCTTTGGATTTGGTTCAGAAGATCGATTCCCATCTCGTCATGAGGAATTATAAAGGTCTTTTAGATACCGATGATTAGCGGCAGTGTTTTTGGCATAGTCAATCTGCGGGAGTTGGTTTCATGAAGGTACGGTCAAGCGTTAAGCGAATCTGCGAGCACTGTAAGACAGTGCGTCGTCGCGGACGTTCGTATGTGATCTGCTCAGCAAACCCTCGCCACAAACAACGCCAAGGTTGATTTACGGCGAATATTGAAATTTGGAGTGAGTTTAGATGCCTCGTATTCTCGGTGTGGACATTCCCAACAATAAGCCAACGTACATTGCGTTGACTTATCTCTTCGGCATTGGCCGCGTTCTCTCGGTCAAGATTTGCTATGAATTGGGTGTCGATCCTCAGGTTAGGGCGAACGAGCTGACTGAAGATGAAGTCAGCCGAATTACTACTCATCTGGACAAGAACTACACGGTTGAAGGTCCTCTCCGGCGGAAGGTTCAGCAGGACATTGGCCGGCTAAGAGAGATTCAATGCTACCGGGGACTTCGGCACCGACGAGGGTTGCCGGTGCGTGGGCAGCGTACGAAGACGAATGCTCGAACACGAAAAGGTCGTAAGAAGACTGTTGCTGGGAAAAAGGGTGTCAAGGATATGAAACACTAAGTGTGTGTGTT